>JBGGMQ010000923.1:0-10895 GCA_041287975.1 Verrucomicrobium sp.
CGCGTCATAGAGCAGGATGGAGCCGTTTTCACGGGCGTACTTCACCCAAGCCTCAAGCTGGGCCCGTGTCGCCACCGCACCCGTTGGGTTGTTGGGGTAACAGAGGTAGATCAGGTCCGCCTTCTCCTTGGGGATGTCCGGCACGAAGCCGTTTTCCGGTGTGCACTTCAGGTACACCAGCCCGGCGTACGCGCCGTTTTCGTCAGCGTCACCCGTGTTGCCGATCATCACGTTTGTGTCCACGTACACGGGGTAAACTGGGTCCGTGATGGCAATCGTGTTCCCCTGGCCGAAGATGTCCAGAATGTTGCCCGTGTCACACTTGCTGCCGTCGCTGATGAAGATCTCATCCGCTTCGATCACCAGGCCGTGAGCCTTGTAGTCGTTCTCCGCCACGGCATTGCGCAGGAAGTCATAGCCCTGCTCGGGACCGTAGCCCTTGAAGGTGGACCGATTGCCCAGTTCGTCCACGGCCTCATGCATGGCATAGCGCACCGCCTCTGGCAGCGCCTCCGTCACATCGCCGATCCCGCAGCGGATCAGACGCTTCGCCGCTTCAGGATTCTCCTCCGTGAACACCCGGACGCGACGGGCGATTTCCGGGAACAGGTAGCCAGCTTTGAGCTTGAGAAAGTTTTCGTTGATTAGGGCCATGACAGGTAAGTTCGATCAAATGAGAACCCTGAGCATAGCTGGCGGAGCGAGAATGCCAAGTGATTCTGGTGGCAGGGAGGGGAGGGAGTCAGGGGTAGAAGCCCCCTTATTTTTAGCCACAGAGGGCACAGCGGTTCACAGAGTTTAGCTTCCAGAGGAGGGTGAATTTCCTGGAGTTCTCCGCAATCCTTCAGCTTCTGCGCCAGCACCTTCGCTTGTTCCACCAGCACGAGAAGGGTGAGCAGGCCAACTACAGAACGGGTTTTGAGCTTGAACACGGCGACTTGAAAGAGAGCGGCACGATGAGATTCGCAGGGAGAATCGTCCCAAGCATTGCCGCTTTCGCACCTCGGCGTCAAACTTTGTGGGCGGTCAATCCTGCAGGGGGCTGAGTCTGAGGTATTCAGTGAGGGCCTGCAATTGAAGGATTGACTCTGGCATGGTTTTCCCTTCCATCGCCCTATGAGTCAGTTTGAGCCTCAAGACCATCCGCATTCCCAGTCGCCTTCCACGTCTTCACAGGCGCGCGCAGCTACCTTGCTGGGCAAATTCACGGTGCCGGGGAGCTTGTTGCGCGTCAGGGATGGACACGAGGCACGGGTTTCTTTTGTAGAACTGTTTTTCGACCTCATTTACGTCTTCGCCGTCACGCAGATCTCTCACCATCTGCTGCACCATCTCTCATTCGTTGGCGCGCTGGAAACGACGGTGCTGCTTTTCGCCGTATGGCTGGCATGGCAGTACTCCTGCTGGGTGACCAACTGGTTCGATCCCGAAACCAAACCAGTGCGTCTGATGCTTTTTGGCATCATGCTCGCAGGCCTGGTCATGGCCGCTGCCATTCCTCATTCTTTCAAAGCTGGAGGCATGGCATTTGCCGTGAGTTATGTTCTCATCCAGGTGGGGCGTACCCTCTTCGCACTGGCACATCTGCGCAAAGCGCACCCGCTCACTCCCAACTTCCAGCGCATGCTTGGCTGGTTGCTCATCTCCGCGGTTTTCTGGATCGGGGGAGCCTGCGCCGGAGGTGGGCTGCGGTTGACCTTGTGGGCTGTCGCAGTGGCATGTGAGTACTTCTCACCCATGTTCGGATTCTGGCTTCCAAAACTGGGGCGATCCCAAACCACCGAGTGGACAGTGGAGGGAGGCCACATTGCGGAGCGTTGCCAGTTGTTCATCATCGTGGCGCTGGGCGAGTGTCTGCTTATCACAGGTGCCACATTGAGCACGGCCAGCCATTTCGACTCCTCACTCATCATTGCCTTCCTTGCTGCTTTTGCCGGCAGTCTTGCCATGTGGTGGGTGTACTTCGACACGAGCAGCAAGGATGGCTCCGAGGCCATCGTGCATTCTGAAGACCCCGGTCGGATTGCGGCCTACTACCACTACACCCACGTCACCATGGTGGCGGGCATCATCCTGAATGCGGTCGCCAGTGAGTTGGTGGTAGCCCATCCCCACGGCCACGTGGACCTGACCCAGGCTCTTGTCCTTGCTCTGGCCAACTGTTTCTACCTCGGCGGCAATGCGTTTTATAAAACGGTGGTCTACGGGCGCGTGCCGCGCTCTCACCTGATAGGCATTGCGGTGCAGTTGGCTTTGATTCCTCTGTTCCTGCAGTGGCACCTGGCTACGGCGGGAGCTGTCGCGACATTGTTGCTCATCGTGATAGCCGTGTGGGAAGGACTGTGTGTGAAACGCGTGCTGAGGTCTTGAGGATCGCTTCAGCCTGCCAGCGCTGAAGCTGGATCCGAAGCTGTTCGTAGTTCAATCTTTAGATTGCTCAGTCTGTCTGTTGTGGCCTGAGCAATCTAAAGATTGAACTACGAACATAACCTCGCCAGAGGAGCCCGAGAGACGCTCCATATCCCCCGCGCAATAACAAAAAAACGGCAGGTCTTGCGACCGGCCGTTTCCGTGATTCAAACTATCCCTGCCGCTACTTCTTCGACAGCGCCTGAAGATAGTCCAGCAGGCTGGCAAATTCCTTCACCGTCAGGTTCATGACGAGTCCCGGAGGCATCATGGACATGGGCAGCTTGTCCCGCTTCGCGATGTCCTTCACGTTATACGTGAACTCCTGCGAGGTGATGGTGCGAATCTTCACTTTGTCGGCGGACTCCAGAGTCACAAAGCCCATCTGCTGCGTGCCGTCTTTCAGGGCGAACAACTCAGAGGCGAAGCCCTGGGCAATCGTCTTGTTCGGGTCGAGGATGGCGATGGCCAGATCTTCACGCTTGTACGTCTGGGCAATGTTGCCCAGATAGGGACCCTTTTGAGCCTCGTCTTCGCGAGTGGTGTGGCAGGCCACACAGGTCTGCCGGGTGAAGAGCTGTTCGCCAAGTTCAACATCGCCCTTGGTCTTCAACACTTGAGCCACCACGTCAGCAACTTGCAGTGTGCCGATGAGAGGGCCGGAGTCCTTCGTCTTCTTCTCCAGCTTCATCGTCTTGGCGGCGTTGGTGGCCGCAGCGGCCACGGCCTTGTCGGGATCATCCAGGGCGGTGAGAACCTTGTCGCCGTACGGGTTGTGTTTGATCATCGCCACAGCTTTGAGGATCTGCACCCGGCGTTGAGGAGTCTCCCAGCCATGGTCCAGAGCTTTGCCTGAGAGTTCGCGGGATTCCGGGCTGCCTGTCTTGCGGGCGCTCAGATTCAGCAGCGCTGCATCTGCCCAAAGGGCGGTAGGCGTGCCCAGCTTCTCGGCTTCCACTTCCAGCAACTGGTGATGGTTTTCCAGCTTGGCGGAGTTGAAGAACGCCGTCCGGGCGGTTTCCTGTTCCTTGCCGGCATCCTTGATCCCGTTCAGTGTTACCAAGGCACCTAGGCTGGCCCGCACGCCATCGGCACTGTCGGTCTTTGTCAGGGCAACAATAGCCTGGGACAGCACCGTCGCAGAAGCCGGCGGGTTCGAGGAAGCCGCGCTGATCAGCAACGGAATCCCCGCCGCAGGAATGGTCTCCGCATTGGCCAGCTGACCCACGGCATCCGGCAGCAGCTTGCTGTCCTTGGCTGCCAGCGTCAGGATCCGGTCCAGAGCTTCGTTGAACTGGATGCGGTTGCGATTGAGCTCACTGACAAGGTAGGCGGCATCTTCGGGGGAAGCCTTGGCCAGTGCAACTTTCAGGGCGTCCGCCACTTTGGGAGACTGATCCCAGGCTTCGGGCTGGTAGTAGGGTCCACGTGTATCAGGGCGGGTGCCCCACGAGTCACCTTTCCACTCGCCTTCGGTGAAGTGCAGGCGGCAGAGTGCTGACAGGATGCCTTTGCGCATCTCTGGATCATTTGCTTTGTCCACCCGGGCAATCAGACCGTCAACCACCTTGGCATTGTGAATCATTGCCAGGGCGCGGAGGGCACTTTTGCGGGCGGTGTCATCAATGACCTTTTCCACAGCACTGTCCGTGGGATTGGCGTCGATGATGCCGAAGAGATCCTTGCTGGCACCGGATATGCCCAGGGCCCGAATGGCCACGTGCCGGGAGACATCGTCCTGCTTGGCATTCAGGAAGCGGGCCACACTCAAGGGCCCCCGGGGAGCTTCATCTGAAAGTCCCAGCAAAGTGCGGGCTTCTTGAACAGCCACACGCGGATCGTCATAGAAAGACACGCCTTTTGCAGGGCTGATGTTCACCGTGCCGAAGCGGATGCCGCCCTCGTGCAAAGAGGCACGCAGCGCATTCACTGCCACCTGCCAGTCGCCTTCTGTCGTCGGAGCAGGCAGGCTCACGTTGAACTCGGAGACATCCTTCGCGGCGAGACGCATCGTGTAGATGGCGGCAATACGGGCTGCTGGGCTCAGGTCCTTGTTACGGAAGGTGGAGGCGAGGTCCACGGCAATGTCCTTGGAAGCCTTGCGACGGATCAATTCACGCTCTGCTTCCACGCGACGACGGTAGCTGGGAGAGGCCAGTTCTTTCACCAAGTCGCGGTTCGAGGCTTTGCCATAGTCTGGCAGGGGATCCGCCTTGAAGCCCTTGGGCTTCACTCGCACCACGTAGCCCACATTGGGGCCTTCCCAGTTGAAGGTCGCCCCTTTCCAGCTCGCACAGTAGACATTGCTGCTGGCGTCCACATCGGCATCGGTGGGGCGGGTCATCTTGATGAAGGGCTGCGGAGGAGTTGTTTCCTCATAGGTGGAGCCCTTCGGCTTCACGCTGTGGTGCCACAGGGCGCTCGTGCCCCAGTCGGCAGTGAAGGGCGCATTGTTCCACTTGCCCATTCCTGGCTCATCAATGTACACCGCGCCGCAGCCTGAGCCGCCGCCGTAGTCTGCCAGCGGGGTGATCGCTTCATCAGCAAAGTTCTTGTAAAGGCGGGGATAGCCGTGGTTTTCCAGGCCGGTGAAGTGGTGGAAGCGCACGTTCCAGCCGCCGCCGTCGTTCGTGTTGTCCCTGGCGAAGATGTCCATCGTCGGGCTCACGGCCACTTCCAGGATGTTGCGGGTGCCAGTGGAGTAGATTTCCAGGCCGGTGCCGTCTGGGCGGACGCGAATCACGCCACCGCCACGATGCTGCACCTTGCGGCCATCCGTCCCTTCTGCCTGCATGAATCCGAAGTCGCCACCGGCGATGTAGAGCCATCCGTCTACACCCAGGCTCAAGCCGTTGGTGGTGTGATCAGCCGGGCGGTCCTTGAATCCGAAGGCCAGGTCCTTGACCAGGATCTTCTGTTCATCCGAAATGCCGTCGCCGTTCTTGTCGATGAATACGCTGAGGTGCGGTGGGTGCACCAAGTAGAGCCGGTCATGATCCCAGACCAGACCGCGGGGGGAGTCCACGTCTTTGACGAATTCCTTCACTTCATCCGCCCGCCCGTCGCCGTCGAGATCCTTGAGTCGAAGGATGCGACCGCGTTGGGGATTGCGTCCCAGGGAGCCATTGCCGTCACTGGAGACATACAGCGTGCCGTCCGGTGCGGCGGAAACATAGACTGGGTAGTTCACCGCCGGAGGGGAGGCGAACACGGTGGCTTCGAAGCCGTCCGGCACTTTTACGTCCTCCAGGATTTTTGCCTCCTGCTCGGGCGTCAGCTTCACGATCTTGGGCTCGATGTTGCCCTGCTTGGCAAAGGGATCGTTGGCCTTGGCTTCTTCCTTCTTCGCCTCAGACTGCTGCTTGGCATCCACCTTGGCGGCGATGGCCTTGATGCCTTCACCTTGGAGTGAGAATTCGCGAACACTCACCCAGGCCTGCTGCGCCGTGCCCACGACGGTCAGCTTCACAAACTTGGCGTCCTTGGCGTTAAAGGTATGGCTGGTGTCGCCACCTTTGGCTCCGGCGGTGGAGTCGGCAACCACTGTCCAGGCTTTGCCATCGGCAGAGGTTTCCAGCTTGTGCGGATACAGGTTGCCTTGGCTTTCCCACACGATCTTCGCACCCGTCAGAGTCTGGGGCTTGTCGAACTCAAGCTGCAACCATTGCGGGCGGTTACCACCATTGGCGCACCAGCGGGTGTCCTTGCTGCCGTCCACGGCTTTCCAGGCATAGTTGGCCTTGCCGGTCTCTTCGCTGGAGGCCGTTGCCTTCACGAGGGTGGCGTCTTTAGGTGGAGCAGGAGGCGCCGGCGCTGCGGCTTGAGGTTTGGCTTCTGCGGGAGGGTTCGCTTTCACGAAGGTGACCTTGTTTTCCCCGGTGAAAGGCACCAGGTAGGCAGGCTCCAGCTTGCCGCAGGCCCACAGCACACCACGGGTCAGCAGGTCCAGATAGCGGGCATCGGCCACGGTGTCATTGTTGTGACCGATCGTGGTGCTGAAGCTTTTCGCGCCGGACTTTTCATTCGTCCAGGCCACGATGTACTCCACGTCTTTCACTGTGCCGTCCTTCTGCTTGATGGACTGCTTGCCCATCGCCAGCGGATGCGCGTCGAAGATGTTGATGTTGTTGTACAGCTCTTCCTTGATCGTCGTCCAGTCCTGCAAGGGTTTGGTGATCGGATGCTCGGAGTCGACATAGCGCAGGGCGATCGGCTCCTGCGGGCCATGTCCCGTGGATTGCAGACCCAGGTGTTTGAACCAGGCGTCAGAACCCGTGCGGAAGCTGTGCATCGCGCAGTGCAGGTGCACCGCAGGGATGGTCTTGTGAGCGTCCAGCACGCGCTGGAGTACAGCAGGGTCCTTCGATCCTGCGGCGCACTCATCGTGAATGATGATGTCATAGCCCTTTGCCCAGTCGGGGTTGTCGTAGAGGGGCAGGGGAGGCGTGGTGCTCTTGTCGTCCGTCCAGATCACGTCCACTTGGACGTTGGCCCGGGCTTGGATTCCCTTGCTCAAGATCTCCTGTTGTTTGGAGTAGTCGTGGCAGCAGCCACCTGCCACCAGCAGGGCCTTCAGAGTTTTGGGTTTCGGTGCACCTTCCGACTGCGCCGGAAGGACATGGTAGGAGCTGACGGCAGCCAGCGCGAGTGGGATCAGGAACAAGAGGCGACGCATAAAAAGCGGAGAATGGGACAGAAACGTACGGTCCCAGTAGCCTGATTTTGCTGTGACCGCCACTTTCTTGCGGAATAGGGAGAATCCAGACGTGGATATCATGTTTCCGCCATGATGTTCCTCCTGGCTGGGAAAACTGCCACGCGATACTCCATCTGCCCATCATTGAGGTTGATCGCTTTAGCAGCCCGTGCCATGCAGGAGTAGGGTCGGACCATTTTCGACTGATGCGGATTGAGGTCGGCTTACCCCCATGACGTCCAGATTTTCCACAACGCGCTGGTCGGTTATCCGCCATGCCGCCATGCCAGAGCAGCGCCGCCGCGCTGCCTTGGAGGAGATCTACCGGGCCTACTGGAAGCCCATCTGCCGCTATCTGGGTCTCTTGGGGGTGCCCGCCGACGAGGCTGAGGATGCCGCTCAGGACTTCTTTCTCCAGTTCTTCGACAGTCCGGCCCTCCGGACTGCAGACCCAGCTCAGGGGCGCTTTCGCGCCTATCTCATCGGTGCCTTGAAGAGGCACGTGCAGAAGCGTCACCGCCATGCCACCGCGCAAAAGCGGGGCGGAGGCTTGGCGGTCATGCCCTTGCTCGATACTGACCTCCCAGAGGCCACTGATCGCGAAGACGAAGTCGCAAGATCGTTCGACCAGGAGTGGGCTCACGCTCTCTTTGGCCTCAGTCTCCAGCGCCTGGACCGCGAAATTACGGCTTCAGGCCACACTTATCCCGCCGTCCCCGGTCCCGAGGAAGTCGTGCGCCTGCTCTTGGGGGGGAGTGAAGAGTCCCAGGATACGGCCGCCCAGCGTCTCGGGCTCACGACCACTGCGCTGAAGACCCGCCTCTTCCGCTGGCGTCGCCGTCTCGGCGAGATCCTGCGCGAGGAGGTGTCCCGCACATTGTCTGACGATGGAGAACTGGAAGCCGAGCTGGCTTACCTTTCCGGCTTGGTGGGCGCATCCTGGAGCCAGCCTTCCCGGTCATGAGTGCGCCGCCACCGGAGATTTTACCCGCTCCCTTGTGCCCCCGTTGCGGGGCGCCGGAGGTTCAGTGGGAGGAGATGACCTTTTGCCCCCGTTGCATCAAGGACATCACCCAGCCTGCCACTCTCGGCCGCATCGGCCCCTATGTGCTGGAGTCGCTGCTCGGGCAGGGGGGCATGGGCAGCGTCTATCTGGCATTTCACGATAGCACCAGCCGGGCGGTGGCGCTCAAGGTGCCGCGGGTGGATGGCAAAGATCGCCATGCGCTCTTGCGCCGCTTTCTTCAAGAAGCTCGCGCCCTGTCCGCCCTGGATCATCCCGGCATCCTCCCCATCTATGAGGTGGGGGAGGAGGGCGGTGAGCCGTGGTTTGCCATGAAGCTGGCAGAAGGCGGCACCCTCGCGGATCTGCTTGCCCGCGGTGAAGGCAGACTCCCGGAACGACAGGCCACAGGCTTGCTGGCTGACATTGCCGCTGCTGTCCAGTATGCCCATGACCGCGGCGTCCTGCATCGCGATCTGAAACCGCAAAACATCCTGCTGGATGAGCGTGGTCAGCCCATGCTGGGGGACTTTGGGCTTGCCCGTTGGGAGGGGCATGGTGCTTCTCTCAGTCTCACCATGGTGGCCTTGGGCACTCCCGACTATGCGGCACCTGAGATGGCTCAAGGCCGCGCCCCGTCGGCCGCCGCAGATATTTTCTCCCTCGGAGCCATCCTGTATCATCTGCTGGCAGGCCTCCCGCCATTCAAGGCGGACACACTCGCCGCCACCCTCACGCTTTCGGCAGAGGGGCGCATGGAACCTTTGACGTCCCTCGGAGTCAGTGCCGATCTCTGGCAGATCTGCCGCAAGTGTCTGGAAGTGGAGCCCGCTGACCGGTATGGCACCGCAGGAAATCTTGAGGCTGATCTGCGCGCCTGGCTGGAGGGGGCGCCCGTCAGCGTTCGGCAGCTTTCCCCGACCGAAAAACTCCGCCGGATCGTGCGGCGCAATCCGTTGATCACGGCTTTGTCTTTGACCACCGCCCTCGCTGTGGTGGCAGCGATGGCCCTGGTCATCGTGGCGGACCGCCGGGCGTTGCGGTCTGAGCGGGAGCGGGCCCAACTCTCTGACCGCCTGTCTGAAGAACAGATGCATGCAGCCAATTTGGCACAGGTCGAGCTGAGGCTCGCCAGTGGCCGGGCGGGGCAGCGAGTGATGGCGCTGGAAACTTTACGGTCAGAGTGGAAACACAAACCTCAGGCCGCTCTGCGCAGCATGGCCGTGCGAGCACTCAGCTTGGGGGATCTGGTATCGCAAGCCGGCCCGCTTACGCAGGCGCGAAAGTTCGTCGTCCCTGAGCCGCTGCGGGAGCTGGCAGCTCCCGCAGGAGGCCGCCGCGCCGTGATGACCAAGGATGATGGCGACGGTGAGCACATCGAGATACACCTGGCGGATGGCACCGTGGAAACAACCTTGAAGCTGGATGGTCGCATCCAGACCATGGCCTGGAATGACCGGGGCGATGAGCTGGCTCTGTCATGCTCGGCTATGAGGGCCTATCTGTGGCGGGCGGGATCGAAGGAGGTGGTCAGTCGCCTCCGCCCTCGGGACAGTGTTACCACCGCCTTTGCCTGGCACCCCAAGGAGCGCTATGTTGCTGGGGTGGCCGCTGATGGCGTGCTTTGGATCTGGGATCTGGACCGCGGTGCAGAGATCGTGTCTGAACCGATGGGGGTGACCGCGAAACCGGCTCCCCAGTGGAGCGAAGATGGTCGCCATCTGCGCTATCAGGATGCCTCCGGCCAGCGGCGGGAGGTGAGTGTGCTGTTCCCCACAGGGGTTCATTTCCTCCGGGTGGCTCAGCCCAGCATCCGCCGTGAAAACTTCCCGACTGTCACTGTGGAGGCGAAGCGTGGACAGGTGATGTGGGTGACGGACAAGGGAGTCAACTTTTGGAACTTGAAGACCGGTCATCATCGCCAGATCGTGGCCAAGTGCGGACCGGAGTGGATGGGGGCCCAGTTCCTGGCCCAGGGCATTCAAACCTGTGGATGGAATTCCGGGCTTCGTGGCCTCACCTATGAACAGATCGCCGCGGGTCAAAGTCTTCCTGAGCAACCTGGGCGTGCCCCGTTTGTGGGCGGGGTGCTGCTGAATGCCGCAGGGGAGCAGACGGACTGGGTGGTCCTGCTGCAGGGACCGGCCCATCGTTTCATTCTCGCCCGGGCCGGATCTCCCAACGTGCAGAAGTTTGTGCCCCATCCTTCACCGTTTTCAGTTTCCTTGAACTCAGACGGCTCCCGGTTGCTGAGCAGCAGCTATCAGCATCCCGGGGTAAAAGTCTGGGACGTAACCGGCAAGCCCAGAGTCACCTCCGAACTGCCCTTGGTGAACTCCGCTTCCACCTTGAGTGAATCGCCGGATGGCAGCCGTGTCCTGGCGGTAGGCAACGAGCGCATCACCATCTGGGAAGTCAGTTCCGGCAAGCTTCTGGCGACGCTGCTGACGGACGAAATTTTCAACATGGGGTCTTGGTCGCCAGACGGGAAGCTGATCGCCGTCCAGAGTCTTCGTGGTACCCAACTCTTCAGCGCCGCCGCCGGGCACCTCGTATCTCGCCTTCCTCACCCGTCACCCGCCGCAGGGGACCAGCACGTCTCCATGGCAGCTGATGCTCATCAGCCCTGGATTTCAGAGCAGCTCGACGACGGATCCATCATCGTCTGGGAATTGGACCAGCTTGAGCCCGAACTCCAGCGTCTCGGCATGGGCTTCGCCGAAACGGACTGAGCCACAGAGAAGTCCGAATCGAACTCCAACCGTGGCCACCACCGATTACCTCTAA
>JBGGMQ010000924.1:0-2703 GCA_041287975.1 Verrucomicrobium sp.
TGCGTCAGTGCGTCAGTGCGCCAGCAGGCAGCATCCCATTCCACCCCAGACAGCCATCCCACCAAAAAGGAGCAGGGGTTTCCAACCCCGTTCAGTCGGACATTCTTTCCACTTCGCTCACGCTCACACCCCCCACGCGGGATTACAAATCCCGCCTCCTTGTGGAACTGCAAAAAAGGCTGCTGGTTTCCCAGCAGCCTTTGAAGTTGTTAGAATCAGAGTCAGAGCCTCTCGCTCTTACGCATCATTGGCCCGGAGAATCTGGGCAAGGACATAGGGGAGGATGCCGCCGGCGCGGTAGTAGTCGATTTCAACAGGAGTGTCGAGGCGGACGACGACGGGGATGTCGAAGGTGACGCCATCGGCCTGGGTGACCTTGAGGGTGGCTTCGCTCATCGGTTTGATGTCGTTGGACACGCCCAAGAGACTGAAGGTGGCGTCAGCAAGGCCCTTAATCTTGTCGTAATCTTCCTTGTTCACGAAGTTGCAAGGCAGGACGCCCATGCCGACGAGGTTGGAGCGGTGAATACGCTCGAACGACTTCGTGATCACTGCCTTCACGCCGAGGAGGCTGGTGCCCTTGGCGGCCCAGTCGCGGCTGGAGCCCATGCCGTAGTCTTCACCACCGATGATCACCAGAGGCACACCGTCTGCACGGTAGCTGATGGCCGCGTCGTAGATGGCCACCACAGAGGCGTTCTCCGTCGAGACGCCAGGACCGCTGAAGTACTTGGTGATGCCGCCTTCGATTCCTGGCACCATCAGGTTCTTGATGCGTACGTTGGCGAAGGTGCCTCGTGTCATGATGCGGTCATTGCCGCGGCGTGAGCCGTAGCTGTTGAAGTCTCCCTGGGCGACGCCGTTTTCCAGCAGGTACTTGCCAGCGGGGCTGTCCTTCTTGATGTTGGCCGCCGGGGAAATGTGGTCCGTCGTCACGCTATCGCTGAAGATGCCAAGAGGCCGCGCCCCATGGATCTCATTGATGTCGCTCGGGTCCATGCTGAAAGCTTCAAAGAACGGCGGCTCCTGAATATAAGTGGAGCTGCGGTCCCAGTCATAGACGAGACCCACGCTGGAGGGGATTTCGTTCCACTTGGGATTCTGCTCGGCAAAGCCGGTGTAGAGGCGCTGGAACACTTCAGGAGACAATGCACTGGCCATCGCGGTGCCGATCTCTTCACTGGAAGGCCAGATGTCGGCAAGCATCACGGGCTGGCCGTCGCTGCTGGTGCCGAGAGGCTCGGTGGAAAGATCGATGTCCACCGTGCCCGCAATGGCGTAGGCCACGACGAGAGGGGGGGACATGAGGAAGTTCGCCTTGATGCTCTGGTGCACGCGAGCTTCGAAGTTGCGGTTCCCGGAAAGCACGCTGGCGGCGACGACGTCTTCGTTGCGCACGACGTTTTCAATGCCTGGATCAAGCGGCCCGGAGTTGCCGATGCAAGTGGTGCAACCGTAGCCGACCGTCTGGAAACCGAGTTGGTCGAGTTCAGCCTGGAGGCCGGTCTTGTTCAGATAGTCCGTCACCACGCGGGAGCCTGGCCCGAGGGAAGTCTTCACGGAGGGCTTGACGGTCAAGCCCTTGGCGTTGGCCTTCTGCGCGAGCAGGCCAGCGGCCAGCATCACACTTGGGTTGCTGGTGTTGGTGCAGCTGGTGATCGCCGCGATCAGCACGGAGCCGTGGCGAATCTGGTCCTTGATGCCAGCCTTGCTGTCCACCGTCACTTCATACTCACCGTTGAGTGAAGGTTTGCCGTAGCCATCCGGAGCAGCAGTCGTCAGCAGCGTTTCAAACTTCTCCTTGAGAGCCTCGACATCAATGCGGTCTTGAGGGCGCTTGGGGCCGGCCACGCCGGGCTTCACGGAGGAGAGGTCAAGCTCCACCACCTGGGTGTACTCGATCTCGTCACCTTCCTGGATGCCCCAGAGACCCTGGGCCTTGAAGTAGTTTTCCACCGTCTTGCAAAGCTCGGCCGGGCGGCCAGTGCCTGCGAGGTAGCTGATCGTCGCTTCGTCCACGCCGAAGAAGCCCATCGTCGCGCCGTATTCAGGCGCCATGTTGGCGATGGTGGCGCGGTCAGGCAGGCTCAGGGCGCGAGCGCCTGGGCCGAAGAACTCGACAAATTTACCCACCACCTTGGTCTTGCGAAGCACCTCGGTGACGCGGAGCACCAGATCCGTGGCGGTCACTCCGGGCTGGAGATCGCCAGTCAGGCGCATGCCCACTACTTCCGGCACGAGGAAGGTCACGGGCTGGCCCAGCATCCCGGCCTCAGCCTCAATGCCGCCGACGCCCCAGCCAACGACGCCCAGGCCGTTGATCATGGTGGTGTGAGAGTCGGTGCCGACAAGGCTGTCGGGATAGAAGACGCCGTCTTTTTCGAGCACGCCCTTGGCGAGGTACTCCAGGTTCACCTGGTGCACGATGCCGATGCCGGGGGGCACCACCTTGAAGGTATCAAAGGCCTGCTCACCCCACTTCAGAAACTGGTAGCGCTCACGGTTGCGGTGGAATTCGAGATCCAGGTTCCGGTTGAGCGAATCGCCGGTGCCGGCGTAGTCCACCTGCACGGAGTGGTCCACCACGAGATCGACTGGCACGAGGGGCTCGATCATCTTTGCATCCTTGCCCATGGCATGCACGGCGGAGCGCATGGCGGCAAGGTCCACCAGCAAGGGCACACCCGTGAAATCCTGGAGCAC
>JBGGMQ010000925.1:0-3339 GCA_041287975.1 Verrucomicrobium sp.
GACTCCTCCAAGTGGGAGGTCATCGAAGCCGGTCTCAAGTGCCTGCAAGGCAAAGGGATTGTGAACTCCATCTCGCTCAAAGAGGGCGAGGAGCTTTTCAAAGAACGCGCCCGGACGATCAAGCGCTACGGGGCCGCCACCGTGGTGATGGCCTTTGATGAGAACGGTCAGGCTGCCAGCTATGACGAGAAGATCCGCATCTGCGAGCGAGCCTACCGCATTCTCGTGGATGAGGTGGACTTCAATCCTGAGGACATCATTTTCGACCCCAACATCCTCACGGTGGCGACCGGGATGGATGAGCACAACAACTACGCGGTGGACTTCATCGAAGCCACGCGCTGGATCAAACAGAACCTCCCCGGGGCCAAGGTCAGCGGTGGGGTCAGCAACATCAGCTTCAGCTTCCGAGGCAACAACAAGGTCCGCGAGGCCATGCACAGCGCCTTCCTCTACCACGCGATCCGTGCGGGGATGGACATGGGCATCGTGAACGCCGGCATGCTGGAGGTCTATGAAGACATCCCGCAGGACATGCTGGTGAAGGTTGAGGACGTCCTCCTGAACCGCCGCCCGGATGCGACCGAGATCCTGGTGGACTACGCCGAGCAGTTCAAAGGGCAGACCGGGGCGAAGAAACAGGAGGTGGACCTCGCCTGGCGGGATCAGCCCGTGGGCAAACGTCTGGAGCACGCCCTGCTGCGCGGCATCACGGACTTCATCGACGTGGACACCCAGGAGGCTCTCGACAACCTCAAGGTGCCGCTCAAGGTCATCGAAGGCCCCCTCATGGATGGCATGAGCGTGGTGGGCGACCTCTTCGGCGCTGGCAAGATGTTCCTCCCCCAAGTGGTGAAGAGCGCCCGCGTGATGAAAAAATCCGTGGCTTACCTCGAACCGTTTATGGAGGCGGAGAAGCTTGTAAGAGCCCGTCTCGTCGAGGTCGGCCAGGAAGTTGCAGCGCAGACAGCCGCCATCCTGAGCCCGGGCTCCCAAGTCACGGAAGTGACGGTCGGCGAGGGTTTTACCTACATCCCTTATCCCGGGCTCACCCTGGAGGAGCGCCGTCTGGAAGTGAAGTTCGCCGCCGAACTCGCGAGCGCACTGGATACGGCGGCCACCCGCTACGAGGCCCAGTTTGGCCATGTGCTGGATCGCAACAACGCCCAGGAACTGTGCAAAGAGTACGCTGAATCCCGCGAATCTCGTCAGCAGTGGAGCGTAGCGACACTCCATCCAGCCGGCGCATTCATTGACTGGCTCTATGCGAAAAAACTGCAAGAACTGGCGCCAGAGAGTCTGATTGTCTTCAACGCGGGAGGTCAAGGCAGCGGGAAGACGACAGCAACGGGAAAGCTTTCCATGGCTGGTGCCGAGTTGATTATGGATGGCACCCTGCAAAATTCCGCGCGCAGCCGTGGACACATCATGGCCGCACTCCATGCAGACATGTTTGTCGAAGTGCGATTCGTCTATTGCCCATGGGAGCAGGCGGTTAGAAATATGGCCCAACGTGCCGCCGCAGAAGGCGGACGCATGGTGCCGCTCCATCGTGCTGCTGGCGGGCATTTCCAAGCGGCTCGCACCACTCTCGCCCTCTGGGCGGACCTCAAGGACACTGGAACGTTCCGGTTGTTCGTGGTCGAAAACGCCTACAACGACTCTCCCTTGGTCCGCAGTCCCGAGTGGCTGATGGACCGTTTGCACAAATCGTTTGATGATCTTCTCAAGTCCGGCGAAACTACCCTCCATGAGCACTTTACTGAAAACAGCTCAGATCCCCTCTACTCCAGCAGTGTCCTCCAGCGCTTCCTCCAAAGCAGAGCGGGCGGCGGAGCGATTCCGCAAAATCGAGCAGGCGACATTGAAGGATTTGGAGGAGGCACAAGTGGAGCGTCTCCAGAAGAGGGAGAAGGCTCAGAAAGCCTGACCCTCGCGGATCTCTTACCGGCAGAACTCGCCCTGTCTGGTGCAGCCACCATCGTCCTCGCGACGGTGAAAGGCGACGTGCACGACATCGGCAAGAACATCGTGGGCGTGGTCATGGCCTGCAACGGCTTCCGGGTCATCGACCTGGGCGTGATGGTCTCTTGCGACAAGATTCTGGAAATTGCCAAGGCGGAAAAGGCGAAGGTCGTGGGGCTGAGCGGGCTGATCACCCCGTCGCTGGATGAGATGGTGCATGTGGCCAAGGAAATGGAGCGCACAGGCTTGAACCTGCCGCTGCTCATCGGCGGAGCGACCACCAGCGCGGCCCATACCGCCATCAAGATCGCCCCCAACTACAAGCACTCGGTCGTGCATGTGCTCGATGCCTCGCGCTCGGTACCGGTGATGACCTCCCTGCTGAGTGATGAGAACAAGGCGGGGTTCGTCACTCAAAACGAAGAGCGCCACGTGAAGCTGCGGGCGCAGTACGCCCAGCGTGACGAGGCCAGCAAGCTCCTGCCTCTGGCGGAAGCTCAGGCCAAGGGCTCCATTTTCGATTGGAGCACGCAGGAGATTGCCGTGCCGGAGTTCACCGGCGTCCGCGTATTGGATCCGCTGCCCATCAGCGAAGTGGTGCCCTACATTGACTGGTCCCCCTTCTTCCATACCTGGGAACTGCGCGGTCGCTGGAATACGGAGGAGCAACGCTTCAAGAGCGCCCTTCCCGAATTCCAGGATCAAGTGGAGCCAGAAGCCGCGAAGCTCTACACGGATGCCCGGGCCATTCTGGATCAGGTGATTGCCGAGAATCTCTACACCATCCGCGCCTGTTTCGGCTTCTACCCGGCCAACCGCGTCGGTGATGATATCGAAGTCTACACGGACGAGAGTCGCCAGGAAGTGCGCTGCACTTTCCACACTCTGCGCCAGCAGATGCCGAAAAAGGACAAGCCGAACTATGCTCTGGCCGACTTTGTCGCGCCCAAGGACAGCGGTCGTGCCGACTACATCGGCGGCTTCTGCGTGGGCATTCACGGCGCCGACGAATGGGCCGAGCAGTTCAAGGTCGCCTTGGACGACTACAACGGGATCATGGCCAAGGCCATCGCCGACCGTCTTGCCGAAGCCACCGCGGAGTACATGCACAAGCAGGCGCGCCTCGCTTGGGGCTATGAGAAGGCGGAGGAACTCAGCAATGACGACCTCATCCGCGAGCGCTACCGCGGCATCCGCCCCGCTCCGGGCTATCCCGCACAGCCGGACCACACGGAGAAGCCCATCCTATTCGACCTCATGGATGCCACCGCGCACACCGGAGTCACCCTCACGGAGAGCAACGCCATGCATCCCGGCGCCGCCGTGAGCGGGTTGTATTTCGGACATCCTGACGCGCGCTATTTTGCGGTCGGC
>JBGGMQ010000926.1:0-3262 GCA_041287975.1 Verrucomicrobium sp.
CGCGCTCACCGGCACGGTCGGCTACACGTTCAAGGACACGTGGGCCAAGCCCCGGCTTGCCCTTGGTTATGACTATGCCAGCGGCGACTCCAACGGCACCGACAGCAAGTACGAGACCTTTGAGCCCCTCTTTGGCACCAACCACTCCTTCTACGGTGTGATGGATCTCGTGGGCCTGCGCAACCTCAACAGCCCACGCGTCTCAGTCTCTCTGAAGCCCACTAAAAAGCTGAGTCTGGCCGTGGACTACCTCCTCTTCTGGCTGGCAGATGACAAGGACTCCTTCTACCCGGAATCCGGATCTGCCCGCAGTGGCAACGGCTACGGGAAAAATCCCCAGTACAGCTCCTTCGTAGGCTCGGAACTCGACATCGTGGCGAAGTATGCGGTGAATCCCAACACGGAAATCCATCTCGGCTACGGTCACTTCTTTGTCGGCGACTACATCAAAAGCTCCGTGGACAGCGTGCCAGCCAATGGCGGTGCCTCCGATGCCGACTGGGTCTATCTCCAGGCCGTGTTCAACTTCTAGTCAAAAGGTCCAAGCCATCCCGCTTCATCCATCACTATGAAACCACTGCGCACCTTCCTCATTGCCGCCACCCTGCTCGCCAGCGGTCTGGTTCACGCTCAAAGCGGAGAACTACGCGTCTCTGCTGCCGCCAGTCTGGCAGACGTGCTCAAAGAAATTCACACCGGCTTCGAGAAGTCACAGGGTGTGAAAGTCGAACTGAACCTCGGTGCCTCCAGCGCCCTCGTCCGGCAGATCGAAGCAGGCGCCCCTGCTGACGTCTTCCTCTCTGCCGATGCCGCCAAGATGGACCAGCTCCAAAAAGCAGGTCTCATCGACACGGCAACGCGGGAGGATCAACTCTCCAACGCCCTCGTCGTCGTCGCCCCCTCAGACAGCAAGTTGTCCATCACTGGCGGCAAGGATCTTGCGGGCGAGGGTGTGAAACGCCTGGCCCTGGCCGATCCCAAAGCCGTTCCTGCAGGTGTCTACACGAAGGAATGGCTCACCAAACTCGGCCTCTGGGCCACCGTGGAACCCAAAGTACTCTCCACAGAGAACGTGCGCTCAGCTCTTGCGGCCGTGGAGTCCGGCAACGTGGAAGCGGGTGTCGTCTACAAAACTGACGCAGCCATCTCCAAAAAAGTGAAGGTCATTTTCGAAGTGCCTGCCTTGGAGGCCCCCGTCATCACCTACCCAATGGCTGTCTTGAAGGACTCGAAGAACAGCAAAGTGGCCAAGGCCTACCTCGAATATCTGGACACTCCAGATGCACATGCGCTGTTCCAAAAGTACGGCTTCGTCGTGCTGCCTGAGGCCGCAGAGAAGAAGTAGTCTTCGCATCCGTCCCGCCCCCTTCAGATAAAAAGAGGCCAGCGATCCGCACCCGCGGACGCTGGCCTCCTTATTTATACACAACTTCGAACTGACTACTGAAATTTTGACAGAACAGGACGCCGTTCTGGCTTCGCTTAGAAGCTGAGGCGCACGGCGGACACCCAAGTCCATCCATTGAAGCTGCCACCATCATGGGCACTGTCTTTCATGTCGGAGTACTCGACGCCAGACATGACCTTCAACTTGTCCCCGTAGAAGCGGTAGGTCAGGCCACCGTAGATCGCCTGATGCTCATCGCCTTTGCCCGACTCCAGCTTCTGCTCATACCGGCTTGCCAGGGAAAGACCGTTGTCACCATCGCTGTTCGCATACGTGTAGCGAAGCACCGCCTGGAGCTTCTCAGTAAGATTGAAGTAGGGCATCACCAGGAAGCCAAACACATCGGGCTGAGTGCCCAAGCCTTCTGCAGCGAGGAAGTCAGTCACCAGGCCAACTCGACCTTGGGCCAGTTGCAGGGAGAGAGACCCCGTGTTGCTGAACTTGCGCAGCGCTGTGTTGCCACTGTCACCGTCATTGTAGAAGTATCCCGCCACCAGGAGAGCCTTGTCCAAACCGACCGCGCCGCTGAAGTCATAGCCAATTTTAGCCAGGATCCCCGCGCCTCCGTCAAACTGGCTGAACTCCTTTTCAAGATCTCCCGCGAAGCCACCCACAGCGTAGACCCAGTTTCCCACGGAGCCTGAGGCCACCGCGCCGGTGATGTACTCCGGCGAGGGCCAGACGGTGCTCGTGATGATGGACCGCTCGATCGTCAGGATTTCATTGGAGGAGGTGCTGCCTTCATAGGTGTACTCAACGGCCTGCTTGCCCACGCGCAGACGGAACGCCTTGGACGGTTTCCACTCCACGTAAGCGTCCGTCAGCCCGGTGTAAGAAGGGTTCACATCCGGGTTGAGGTCCACCTGCACGTTGAACGAGAAGTCCTGGAGGAAATCCCCTTTGAGACCCACGCGGATACGGCGGTTCTCCCAGTCGTTGTCGGACGAGTCACCGTCATCGACCATGTAGTACTGGCCGTGATACCGGCCCGTCAGGGCCAGCTTCTGAAGGAAGGGGTTGCTCTTGTCCTCATAGAGCGTGGCGAGACCCCAGATCTTGTCATAGATGGACTCCTCCTTTTTGGGAGCCACCGCTTCAAGCGGCGCCTTCCCCGAGGAAGAGGTGGTGGTGACAGCTTCGCCGGCATGGGCGGCGGAGAGGAGCGCCGCGGACAGCAGCACGGTGGGCAGTGATTTCATGGGTTGATGCGTGTTGGTTGCCGGAAATAACTAACACTCTTCTCGGGAGTCTGGCACCAGTTCGCGGCGGCCTGGAGCACACGGAAAGAATGTAAAAACGCCTGCTGTCAGCAACGTTTCTTCGGCATCAACATCGGCACACTGCCGTTTGTCCAAATACAGCCTTCTGCGCGGTTATGACCGTAACAAGCCACTTTTTACCAACCGCAGGCGGCACTGGAAGATACAACACGTTTGCTTCATTGAAATAACGTGTTTGTCCATAGTGCACCATCTTACTAAAGGCGCAACTATGAATCACACTTAATCTTGACACTTTGCCGGGGCACAAAAAAACCGGAGGGGTTGCCTCCGGTTTCACAGATTTCGCCGGCTGACCCGGTCAGTTGGACTCCATCATCATCATGCCCGGGGCGGCAGGATCTGTCTTGGGCTTGGGAGCCACCGGAGCCATTTCAGACATGGGAGCATCGCCGTTCATGTTCATCATGGCTGGCGGGGCACCCGGTGCCGGAGAGGCCGGGGCGGCTGGCGCTGCAGGAGCAGGTGCCGACGGTGCGGGCGCAGGGGAATCCGCATCCTTCTTCACGGGGGCGGCATTTTTGTCCACTTCGGA
>JBGGMQ010000927.1:0-3915 GCA_041287975.1 Verrucomicrobium sp.
GGTGCGTTCTGACAAGGCCACGGGCTTCAAGGACGAGGAAATACACGAATCCTCCCTCTTTGCCTTGAATACGCTCATGAAGGTGCAGTACCCGGCCGGAGGCTGGTCCACGAATCACGAGACCCAGCCCGAGGCCCCTCCTTCTGCGGCGAAGTACCCCTTGAAGCAGGCGTCCTTTCCTGAAACCTGGTCCCGCACCTGGACCAAGGACTTCACCGGGTGCTATGTCACCAATGACAACCTCCACGCCACGGCCATTGACGCCCTGATCCTGGCTTCGCAGACTTATCAAGAGCCCAAGTACCTGGAGGCGGCTAAAAAGGCGGGGGACTTCCTCATTCTTGCGCAACTGCCGGAGCCCCAGCCCGCCTGGGCTCAGCAGTATGATGAGAACATGCAGCCCGTCTGGGGGCGTGCGTTTGAGTGCCCTGCCGTCAGCGGTCGGGAATCCCAGAGCATGATGTGGGCGCTCCTCCGGCTGGCCCAGGTTACAGGAGACAAGAAATACCTGAAACCCGTGCCTCCGGCCGTGGTGTACTTGCGGAAGTCCATCCTTCCCTCCGGGAAGCTGGCACGGTTCTATGAGATCAATACGAACAAGCCACTCTACTTCAAGCGTGGTCCGGGTGGCAAGGGCCATGAGCTGACCTATGAGGATGACCGGACCGCCTCGAACTATGGCTGGCTCTGGGAGCCCGAGCTGGATCTCATCCAGGCCACCTGGCAGCGCATCAATCAGGGCCAACCCGTCCCCGGCTTCACCCAATGCCGTGCGCCTGCCAGGCCACCCACTCCGGATGAGATCGCCACCATCATCGCGACTCAAGACTCGCAGGGGGCATGGCCGGAGAAAGAGGGGGATCGCGGCATCATGCGCGATGCCAGCGGGAAGAAGACCTCGCCTGCGGGTGGGGTGATCTATGGGGAGACGTTTGTAAAGAACGTGCAGGCGCTGGCGGGGTGGGCAATAGTTAAGGGTTAGAAGTTATGAGGTATGAGTTGAGTCCGAAACCCGTTTTACGAACCCAGTACACTTAACGTCTAACTCCTAACCGCATGCAAACGTTCCTCCTCCGCTGCCTGCTCCCTGGGATCCTGCTTTGCTCCAGCGCACCAGCCAAAGATAAAACGCCTCCGTGGTCTTTCCGCCCACTCTATCGTCCAGCCTTGGCCGAAGTGACGAAGGCGCAGGCGTGGGTGAAGGATGACATGGACCGCTTCATTGCGGCGAAGCTGGAGGCGAAGGGGATTTCCCCCAATGGGGATGCAGACCGGCTGACGCTGCTGCGGCGGGCGAACTTTGATCTCATTGGCCTGCCGCCGACGGAAAAGGAGATCGAGGAGTTTCTACGGGATCGCACGCCGGACGACCAGGCCTTTGCCAAAGTGGTGGATCGTCTGCTGCAGTCGCCGCGCTTTGGCGAGCGGTGGGGTCGCCACTGGCTGGATGTGGTGCGCTATGCGGACAGCGTGGGTCGCACCATGAATGCAGCGTTTCCTTTTGCCCGGCGCTACCGGGATTATGTCATCGATGCCTTCAACCAGGACAAGCCCTACCAGCGCTTCATTGCGGAGCAACTGGCGGGAGATCTGCTGCCCGTCACCACTCCGGCGCAGCAGGCGGAGAGCCGCATTGCCACCGGGTTGCTCGCCATGTCCTCGCTGGATCTCTCCGAAGGGGGCGAGATGTTCCGCCTCGACCGGGTGGATGATCAGATCGACGTGACGACACGGGCCTTCATGGGGCTCACGATCAGCTGCGCCCGCTGCCATGATCACAAGACGGACCCCGTGACACAGCGCGACTACTATGCGCTGGCGGGCATCTTCTACAGCAGTGAGACGTGGTCTGGGCAGAGGCCGAAGGGGCAACTAGGAGCCAACGGCTATGTGGATGAGGAGGCTCTGGCGAGGGTGCCACTGGCCACGGTCGCCCTGACTTCCGCGACTCCAGGGAAAACCGCTCCTGCTGGCAATGCGGCTGACGGTGCCAGTGCGGCCGGTGGCATGATGGAGATGGAGCCCATGAATCCGGGCAAGGGTTACCCCGTCTTTTTCCGCTATGATCCCACGCGGGCCATGGGCGTGACTGAGGGGGAGATGGAGGACTGCCCCATCGCCATCAAGGGGGACGCGTATGATCGCGGTGAAGCCCCGCCACGTGGCTCGCTGGCCCTGCCTGCGCTGCCTAAGATGCCCGCCATCGGAGGCAAGGCGAGCGGTCGCCTGGAGCTGGCCCGCTGGCTGGCCACGCCGAATCATCCACTGACCTCGCGGGTCATGGTGAACCGCATCTGGCAGCATCTCTATGGCCGTGGGCTCGTGCGCACGGTGGATGACTTCGGCCACACGGGCGATGAGCCAACGCATCCAGAGCTGCTGGATCATCTGGCGGTGCGGTTCGTGGAAAATGGCTGGTCGGTCAAACACATGCTCCGGGCCATGATGCTGAGCCACACCTACCGGCTCAGCAGCCAGGGCGACGCCGCTCGTGAGCAGGTGGACGGGCCGAATGACCTCTTCTGGCGCATGAATGTGCGCCGCCTGGAGGTGGAGGCCATCCGGGACTCCATGTTCTTCGTCGCAGGCACGCTGACCTATGACCGGCCCGTCGGGGTGCAGGTGGCCGGGTTCGGGGGCAAGGGGCGTGAGGCGCGCCTGCGGAGCCTGACGCCGGAAGACGAGCCCTGCCGCACCGTCTACCTGCCAGTACTGCGCTCCCTGTTGTGGCCGGTTCAGGAAACTTTTGACTTCCCCGACCCCAGCCAGATCAAAGGGCAGCGGGAGGTGACGACCGTCTCGCCTCAGGCACTCTTCTTTCTGAATGGGGAACTGGCCGTGTCCCTCTCAAAGAAGGCCGCCGGAAGACTGCTGGCGGAGGATCACCGGGATGAGGCGGACCGGGTGCAGGCGGCCTGGGTTCGCGTGCTGGGACGGCGGGCGGATGCTGGCGAGGTCAAGTCCTCCCTGGATCTATTGAAAGGCATGGAGGCCGACGCCCGCAGTGCGGGTGGTCGCCTGGACCCGGGCACCCAGGCATGGGCGGCCTTCGTCCAGGCCCTCATGGCCAGCGCGGAGTTCCGCTATGTTCTTTGAAGCCAGTTCCGGGAAAAGTTATTGCATCGAATCACCTGTCCTCTCATGAAGACCTGCTCCAACGTTTCATTCGCCCACACCCGGCGCGGCTTTCTGCAGCAGTCCAGCGCGGGATTCGGCTGGCTTGCCTTCGCCGCACTGGCAGGTCGTCCGCTGTCCGGACTGGCACAGGGGGAGCCTATAGCGCCCGGAGGCAAACGGTACTTGAATCCCCTGGCTCCCAAGTCCACGCACTTCCCCGCCAGAGCCAAGCGGGTGATCTTCCTCTACATGCAGGGTGGCCCCAGCCACATGGAGACCTTTGACTGGAAGCCCGAGATGCTGGGGCGTGAAGGCGGGGCGCACAGCCTGCTGGGCCCGGTGCTGAAATTCAACCCCTCTGGGCAAAGTGGTCTCATGATCTCTGAGGCCTTTCCAGAGCTGGCGAAACGGCATGCGGATGATCTCTGCCTGCTGAACGGCTGCCAGACGCGCACGCCCTCGCACTCGCAGGCGACCGTGGCGCTGCATACGGGCAACGACATGTTTGTGAGACCCTCGATGGGAGCGTGGACGGTGTACGGGCTGGGCACCGAGGCCCAGGATCTGCCGGGGTATCTCACGATCGACCCGCCGCATGACCAGGGTGGGGCGATGAACTACGGCTCCGCCTTTCTCCCGGCCACGTTTCAAGGCACCCGCATCAGCACCGGCCAGCAGGCGCTGCCGAATCTGGACCCCTATCTGGGAGAAATGGCGCAACGCCGCCAGGTGGATTTTGTGCAGTCCTTGAACCGCCGCTTGCAGACGCGGCATGATCCAGCGAACCCCGAGTTGGAG
>JBGGMQ010000928.1:0-3080 GCA_041287975.1 Verrucomicrobium sp.
CGGGACCGGGTGACGATGGGCAAGGCGAACATCATGGCCAGTGAGATGGAGCAGTGAGCAAAAGACAGAAGACTGGAAGACGAAAGACGCAAGACTTGAGGAATGATCCGCGGCGTGGATGGTGACACGCAAGGACGGAGCAGCTCGGGACGACTCCGTGAACAGCGAGCTAGCCGGTTCGATTCCGGTCGGTTTAGGAATCAAGTCTTGCGTCTTGTGTCTTCAAGTCTGGCGTCTCCCGCGAAGCGGGTTTGACACACGGCGGCAGAAGAATCGCCCCTCCGCAATTTCAGCCCTCTGCCCTATATGCCTACTCCTGAAGAAGTGATCACGCACGGCACCGCCTCCCTCCGGAGTGTGGTGGATGAACCCGAAGGCAGCCCTACGGTGCTGGTGGAAAAGCTGGGTCGCAAGGCCTCCCGCACGCGGGTGGAGATCAAGAACACGCGGCAGACGGTGAAGCGTGTGAAGGAGGTGAATCCGATCTTTGTGATGAGCTTCGACGGGGAGATCAACGAAGAGAGCGGGCTGGCAGTGGCGCACCCGGGGACGGCGGTGGTGACCGTGGCGAACTTCAGCGACACCTTCCGAGAGTTCGACCCGACGGTGGGGAGCCTGGTGCTGGGTGAGACCCAGGACGATATTGAGGCCATCGAGGACAGGCCTGTGGTGAAGTTCGACATCACGCACTTCCCGTTTGCTGAGGCGGCCTAAGCCTGGCGCGGGATAGGGAAACAACACGAATCCAATCGAGCACCCCAAGGGCATGGCCAAAGCCATCAACGCGCTGGCGACCACGAATCTGAATCTGGCCAATGCCCTGGGGACCTGCGGGGTGGTGATCACCATTGACCGGCAGTATGACGAGCCGTCCGGGGACACGAGCCTGACCTTCTACCTGGCTGCGAAGAATGTGCCGAACCCTGCGGATCTGAGACAGGACAAGCAGGAAGAAACAAGCGAGCTGATCGCGGGGGCGCACATCCTGGGTGGACCACTGAAGTTCGACACGAAGAAACTCCTGGCGGACTTCCGGGCGAAGAAGCTGCAGAGCACGGACCCCACGCACCCCTTCCTGACGTGCCTGAGAGGGCAGGGGAACCGGGAGCAGTTACTGACCTGGATCAAGCAAGGGAGGCCCTGTAGAATCGCGGTGGTGAGCAATGCCGGCGGGATGACCTGCCTGGAGCCTGGACAGGAGCCCATGGGCTGGAAGCTGGGGCAAAAGGACTTTGAGACGTGGACGACAGATGACCTGAAGCTGGCGGCCGCGCTGGGCCTGGTGGGCGTGCCGGTGATCGCGATCGAGTCGCTGGATGAGCGCAGGACGCGATTCACGTTGCCGCGGTATGGCTATGAACTGGGCGGGCAACGGACGGATGCCATCCAGGTGACGAAGGACTTCCGGAGGGGGGCGCTGAAGAAGCTCAATCCCTCCCATGCGGTGGTCTGGGGTTATCAAACCTTGCTCAACCGGGACAAGCTCCTGCGCGATGTGAACGACCAGCGGGAGCTGGTGATGCTGCGCTACAAGGACACCCGGGAATGGCGCAGGGACACGCGTAGCGCGCTGGTGGTGGATGATGCCTCCAACGATGTCCTGGACAGGGCAACACAGCATCTGCGGCATACCTGAGCGGTCGCAAGGTTTTCAATTCAACCAATCGAGCACATGAAGAGCAAAGCAACGACTGGCCGTGGCCAGCAGCCGCCGGCGGAAGTGCCGATGATGGCAGGTGATCTGAGCGGTGACCTGACGGCGGAGAAGCCGCGGGACAAGGGAGGGAGAAGGAAAGCGCAGAGCAAAGGAAGGGCAAAGCGCGAGCCGAAGTTTGAGGATCGCGAAACGGAGCAGCAGGACAAGGCGCAGGAAAAGCGAGAAGGGATCTTTGCCGGGTCCTACCAATGGCAGGGCTCCGACCTGATCATGAGCTCCGGTCGTGAGACGCTGTACCGGATCGTGCGGCACTACTGGCCCACGCCTCCGCCAGTGGTGAGAGGGGAGGATGAAACAATCACAGATGATGAGGTGCTGGCCTATCTGCCCTCCGCCTGGGTGCTGCTGTACCTGTGCAGTCACACGGAGGACGCGTGGAGGTCCTGGCAGTCTGACCGGCTGAGGTGGATCGCTGAGGTGGAGTCCTGGGCGGAAGAGAACGTGCCGCTGGAGCTGCAGGGCGATGCGATTGACCTGGCCTTCAAAATGCAACGGGACGTTCGGGAAATGATCGCGGTGGCACGGAGGCGAGGAGGTGCCAGCCGGGCGGGAAAGTAGCGCTGCCGGTCGATGAGGCGCAGTACCTGGTGATGCTGCCGGCGCGGATCGGAGACGAGTACTACTGCCGCTGGATGCTGCCGCTGGTGCGAGGCTGGGCCTACATCCACGGACAGAGGGTGAAAGAGGGTGAGGTGTTGATCTGGCAGGAGGAAACGCGCCGGCGGGAGGATGAATGGGAGAAGGGGCTGAGGGAGAAACTGAGGGCAAGGAAACCACTAATCTACACTGATGCCGACTTCGTCGGAGACGCCAGACTAGAAGACACAAGACGCAAGACCTGAGTATGAGCGACAAGAAACAAATTCTGATTGTACGGCCCGGGGTGATTGAGAAAGAGCGCTGGGACCAGTTCGCCGAGGCGGGGTACCTGGTGGTGGAGTGCGAGGAAGGGGCGGAGCCGCTGCCGCTGATGCCTGGGACAGCGGGCATGCAGCTGACGGGCAAGCTGATCCTGCTGGCCGCGCTGAAGGCGCTGGGCGGCATGAACCCCAAGGAGAAGTTTGCAGAGGAAGTGATGTGGCGGGTGGAGGCTGAGGAGAATCGCAGCAAGGCGGGGGATTGACAGTGAGGCGGGGCAAAGCGAGCACGCATGCCCAACGCCACCGTCGTCATAGGAGCCAACACATCCCTGCTGTCCCGAGGGCTGGACCGGGCAAGGGCGGAGCTGAGGCGGTTTGGCTCCGGGGTGGCGGGTAGTTTCCAGAATACCTTTGGTGGCATCGGTGGGCAGCTAGCCGGGGTGCTGGGGGCCAATGCGATGCTGCAGGCGGGCAAGTCTGCGGTGCAGGCTGCGGCAGATCTG
>JBGGMQ010000929.1:0-5725 GCA_041287975.1 Verrucomicrobium sp.
TGAGTCCGGCCGGAGGGGATCCGCCTTGGCTCTGTGACTCCAGCGCCACAGCCGCAGACTGGGTGACTACGCGAATGAACTCCAGCTCATCTTCATCAAAATTTGGGCGCAGCCGACTGCCAAAGGAGAGAGTGCCGAGGAGCTTGTCTCCCACCATCAGGGGGTTGCAGGCATACGTCTGGATGCCGAATCCACGGATGACCTGACATTTGTCCCAATCGGAATTTTGGACATCCGTGGCGATGATGGGCCGACGGATCTCTGCCACTGTGCCGCACACGGCCTGGCCGAATTCCAGTGTACTGAGGTTCAGCGCTGCTTCAGGAGGTATGCCTGCACAGGAATGCAGCCGCAGGCGATTCCCATCGGGGCTGACCATGAAATTGAAGTAGGTGTCCACCTCAAGGTGGGCTGCAACTTTGGCAAACAACTCCCGGACGATGGTGTTCGGATCCACCGCAGCGAGCAACTGACGCAGCGTCTCTGACAGCAGTTGCATGCGTTCGGAACGCTTTTGCAGAGCTCGCTCCGCCGTTTTCTGTGCGGAAATATTCCGGATATAGAGGGTTAATGCCTCTGGGGTAGGCATCGCTCGGACCTGGAGCCAAGCCTGCACAGGGGAATAGTAGAGTTCGTGGGTCCCTGCCACTTGGTGCTCCATGGCATCGCGATAGAATCTTCCCGTAGGAGAATCCACGATGTCCGGAAATTTCTCCCACAAATTACCTCCCAGAATCTGGTCGGCGGAACTGTAGATGGGAGCAATTAGGTCGAGGTAGCTCCGGTTGACGTAAGCGATACGCCAGTCCTTCTCGCAGACGATGAAGGCGTCGCTGATGCGGTCCAACACATGCTCAAGATTGATGAAGGGCGCGCCTATCGCCGGATCGTGAGGGCCGGGTGCTGACGCTGAGCCACTCTCCGTTTCACCGGGAGCTTTTGATGGCTGGGACGGAGGCATGTCTACCAGTACCTAATTGAGGGCCGAGTTTCTATGATAAAAAGCTGCGTTCGATGATTAATACGCGTTCAAACTGGTCATCAAGTGCGGATTCGGATTGCACTGCATCCGCATGCGTACAAAATCGTAGCGGACCGATAGCTGGTGCCAATCCACCGTGAGCCCCCTTCCCGAATTGCCCTCTGCACAGTGCCGGAGGTGTTTCATCATCACCGTTCTGTTGACTGTGACTGGGTTGGCTCTCATCTCCCTTGGCAACTGGCTCATCAATCCCTTTGAGGCTTTTGATCCACCAGTGATTCCTGGGGTCACAGACAGGCCCAAGACGAATGTCTATGAGCATGAGAGGATTTACAAAGCCTGCCACGTATTGCGGGTGAAGCCAGAGACCGTCATTCTGGGGTCATCACGGGCAAACTTTGGGCTCTCTCCGGAGCATCCGGGCTGGCGTCATCGTCCCGTGTACAATCTTGGCATCTCGGGAGGGTCGATTGAGTACATCGACGCCTTCTTTCAACACGCCTGTGCTAACGGGAGCATCAAAGAGGCTCTGATTCTGCTCGACTATGCCAGCCCATCTCTTGCGGGCAGTCAGCTTGCATTGCCGGAGCAATTCTGGCTGGATACTTGCCATGGGCAACTTACACAAAGTCGCGCTTTTGCCCGCCTTCAGCAGTCTTTGTGGAGCTGGGATGCTCTGAAAGCAGGATTGGAGCAGTGTTTCGGGCCGCAGGCCAGTTACTACTACAAAGGCAATGGCTGGCTGGACAACGAAGCCATCTGGCAGGCGCGACTGAAGGAGCGTGCGCTCATGTCTGACAATCCCTGGCCAAAGGGTTTCGACCTCCCCAGGCCACCCTTCACGGGCGTGGCAAATCAGGGAAGAGATTGGAACTATTTGCGGAGTATCCTGGCACTGGCTGCAGATCGGAACATCAAAGTCTCGCTGGTCATTTCCCCGATCCACGATCTCCTTTGGAAACGCTATATCGACGTTGATGGCATGGACACGGTGCTGGAGTGGCGCCGGGAAATACTTGCCACCCTTGATGCGGAAGGACGGCGAAGTGGCAGGCCCGCGCCGCTCTTGTGGGACTTTGCCTTGAATCCCTGGTCAGCCATGAGCCCTGAGGCCCTCGATAGCGAGCGAGGAGGGAATGTGCCGTTGTTCCTGGAATCCTCTCACTTCTCGGTCCGTGTAGGAGACCGCCTGCTGGACCGGGTGCTTCTTGACCTCCCTGGTCCCGATCCTGCAATGGGCATCAGGCTGACGTCATCCAACGTGGAGAGGCAGTTGGAGACCTTGCGCAAACGATGGCAGCCCTAGGAAAGCCCGCAGATGCTGTTCAATTCCTTTGAGTTCATCTTTCTCTTCCTCCCCGTGGTCCTGCTGGGATGGCATGTGCTTGGCCGCTCGGGAGCCCTTACGTCGGCGAAGGGGTGGTTGCTGGGCTGCTCACTCTTCTTCTATGCCTGGTGGCATCCGCCCCACCTGGCACTTCTGCTGCTCGTTCTTGGGGCCAATTATTTCCATTGCCTGGCGATAGCGAAGCAAAAAGAACGGCGGCGCCGGCAGTTGCTTGCTTTGACGGTGACGGTCGATCTGCTGCTGCTGGGCTTTTACAAATACTCCGGTTTTGTTTCAGAGAACCTGGTGGCAATGGGTGTGCACGGTCTGTCGCCGGTTGCACTGGCTCTTCCCTTGGGAATCTCCTTTTACACGTTCCAGCAAATCGCATTCGCTGTGGATGTTTACCGGGGGCATCCCGCTGAGCGACGACCGGTGATCTATGCCCTGGTGGTGACATTTTTTCCGCATTTGATCGCGGGCCCCATCCTGCATCCGCGTAAAATTCTGCCTCAATTCGACGCGTTGAAATCAGGGGGGCTTCGTGCGGAGCACATGGCTCCGGGGCTGGCTCTGTTTGCGATGGGATTGTTCAAGAAGACGGGGATCGCCGACGGTGTCGCCAGTTGGGCGACTCCGGTTTTCGACTCGGCTGCTGGGACAGCGATTTCCTTTCTGGACGCCTGGACAGCGGCGCTGGCATACACGTTCCAGATCTACTTCGACTTCTCCGGATACTCTGACATGGCGATCGGCCTTGGCTGGATGTTTGGCCTTCGCATGCCGGTCAATTTCAACTCGCCTTACAAGGCGAGGAGCATTGTTGATTTCTGGCGGCGCTGGCACATGACGCTGTCGGAACTGCTGCGAGACTACGTGTACATCCCTCTGGGTGGCAATCGCAACGGGCCGGTCCGTCGTCACCTCAATCTCATGGCCACGATGCTGATCGGGGGACTCTGGCATGGGGCGGGATGGACGTTCATCCTTTGGGGTGGCTGTCACGGCGGGGCATTGATCCTGAACCACCTGTGGACCCAGTTGGCAGGGGAACGTGGCGCGGCAAAAGTTACCGTCTGGTGGCGACGGGAGGTCAGTTGGATTCTGACCTTCGGAGTTCTCGTCGGGACCTGGGTCATTTTTCGGTCCGGGACGCTTACGAGGGCTGGAGAACTGCTGGCCTCTATGACGGGATTGAAAGGGGTGTCGCTCCCGCCGTCCTACGCGGCGCTGGCGGATCACCTGGGAATGCACATTCTCTTCACAGGAGGGGGCGTGCAGTCTCGTTGGTTGGTTTTTCAGGGAGTGGAGCAGCTATTCATCTTTGGCCTGCTGATCCTTTGGGTGCGATGGATGCCGAATACGCAGGAGGTCATGGGCTTGGTGAGCGAGGAGACACGGGAGATTCCCCGACGATGGCAGTGGCGACCGAATCTGACATGGACCGTATTCGTCTCGCTGGCGCTTTTGGTCGGCATCCTGCGCATGGCGCGATCCAGTGAGTTTCTGTACTTCCAGTTTTGAGGTCGCCCAAGGGCAGCTTGTTGTTTGATGCAACGAAAGGCATCTCACAGGCGAAGAAGTACTTGAACCTCAACCGTCATACCCTGAACGTCGCCGTCCCATGCCAGAAGACTCTCCCTTTTCGTCCGTAGAATCCGTACTCGCCGACATCCGCGCAGGCAAGACGGTGATTGTCACGGATGACGCTGACCGGGAGAACGAGGGGGACCTCATCTGTGCCGCCCAGCTGGCGACGGCAGAGACCGTGAACTTCATGGCAAGATTTGGACGTGGGCTCATTTGTGTTCCCGTGACGGAGGAGTGCGCGAGTCGCCTCGGACTGAGCGCGATGGTCCAACGCAATCGTGACGCGTACTCAACCAACTTCACCGTCAGCGTGGACGCCGCTCAAGGCATATCGACAGGCATCAGTGCCCAGGACCGCGCGCATACGGTTTCCGTCTTGGCCAGTCTGACCAGCAAGGACACCGACTTGGTGCAACCTGGTCACGTCTTTCCGCTGATCGCCAAAAACGGTGGAGTGCTCAGGCGTGCTGGCCATACCGAGGCGGCCGTGGATCTCGCTCGCATGTCTGGCCTGGAGCCTGCGGGAGTGATCTGTGAGATTCTCAATGACGACGGCACCATGGCGCGTCTGCCCCAGCTGATTGCCTTCGGCAAGGAGCACGGATTGAAAATCTGCACCATCGAGAGCCTCATCCGCTACCGGCAGGAGCGGGAAAAGCTGGTGGAGAAAGAGCACGTCATCAAGATGCCGACCGACTATGGCGACTTTGACCTCCACCTGTACAAAAGCCGTCTGGACGGGGAGAATCATCTTGCCTTGGTCAAAGGAGATATCGGGAATGGCGAACCTGTGATGGTTCGCGTGCACAGTGAGTGTCTCACAGGCGACGTCTTTGGTTCCCGACGCTGCGACTGCGGCGGCCAGTTGCACACGGCATTGAAGCGTATTGAGACCGAGGGGCGGGGGGTACTGCTCTACATGCGACAGGAGGGAAGGGGAATCGGACTCTCCGCCAAGATTCACGCCTACAAGCTGCAGGAGGAGGGGCTGGACACCGTGGAAGCCAATGAGAAGCTGGGCTTCGCCATGGACCTGCGGGACTACGGGCTCGGAGCGCAGATTCTCTTCGACCTGGGTGTCCGCAACATTCGCCTCATGACCAATAATCCTCGCAAGGTCGTGGGGCTGGAGGGGCACAAGCTGCACATCGTCGAACAGATTCCCATCAAGCTGGAACCCAACGAACACAATGCCCGCTACCTGGAGACCAAGCGTACGAAAATGGGGCACAAGCTCTAAGAGCTGTCTCCCTGGTGCTGCTCAAACGGCATGAACTGGCTGGCGCACTTGGTCCTGTCTGAGCCCCAGGCGGATTTCCGGATCGGCAATCTGCTTCCAGACTTCCTTCCCATGGGGCAGCTGGCGGGGCTTCCGACGGTCATTGCGCAAGGCGTGCATCGGCACCGGCAGATTGATGCCTACACGGATGCGCACCCCGTAGTGTTGCGTTGCGCGGCTCGCTTTGCGCCGCCTCTACGACGCTTTGGAAAGGTCCTGACCGATGTGTTCTTTGATCACTTCCTCGCCCGGGACTGGTCAGACTACGCAAGCATGCCGCTGGCCGAATTCCTGGAGAATTTTTACAGAGCCACTGAAGATCACCGTTCGAGTCTGCCACCCTTGGCGTGCTTGAGGCTGGATCAGCTGCGCAGGTACAACTGGATGGCTGACTACGGTCGAGTGGAGGGGATCAGTCATGTGCTGCAGCGAATGGGCGCACGCCTGCGCCGTCCTGTGGATCTTGTCCCCGCGATGAGGGTCCTGGAGGACAGATATGAAGATTTCCAGAACGACTTCGAAGAATTTTTTCCAGATATTCGAAAAG
>JBGGMQ010000930.1:0-3518 GCA_041287975.1 Verrucomicrobium sp.
GGAGCGAGCAGTATGCCCTGATGTGCATCCACCTGATACTCAGGGTCAGGCAGCCGGCCTTCCTGGGCCGACGCTGTGCTTAGGGCGAGCAGACATGTCCCATGAAGGAACAACTGCCTCGGATTCCATGGCGATCTGAAGTTCATGTCACGCATTCAAGCAGGAAACGCCACAGGCGGCAAGCTCGTCAGGCATTGCACCAAACGGCGAAGATGCATGACGTGTTTGGCAAGAGCGGCATCAACAGGCAAGCAACCGAGAAGCGAGACGCTTCTGCTACTCTGGGTGCTGGGCTTCGCTGACAATGATCTTCCTTGCTTGTCCATCGCGGTCCACGGCGACGAGGATGTCGCCAGCGTCATCTCATTTCATGTCTGGCGTCTGAGGTCTTCTGGTCTTGTGTCTGCCGCGTAGCGGCCCTCATCTTCCACGCCGCGACTCCGTACAACACCACGGGTGCCAGGGCGCTGAGGGCCAGGGCAAGGCTGGGGCGGTCGTGGCCGAGGTCTCCGATGGCGGCGAAGGTGAAGCCGAGAGGGAGGGTACCGCTGAGCATGCTGATCAAGAAAGTGCGCCAGGACATGCGGGTGAGCCCGGCGAGGCAGGCGACGGCCTCGGGAAGCACGGGCATCCAGCGGGAGAGGGCCACGATCCAGCCCCCTTTATTTCCTTGAAACACCTTCTCCCCTTTCTCAAGGCCTTCTTTCCCAGCCAGCCAGACGGCCGCGCGATGGCCAAACAAGCGGCACAGCCAGTAGGCCACGGCTCCGGAAAGTGCAGAGCCCATCACACTGGCGACCCCTCCCCAGAACCAGCCGTAAACGAGGCCCAGGGCAGACATGACAACGGTACCGGGGACGGGCAGGACGAGGTCCCCAATGAGAAGCAGCATGCCTCCCACCCAAGCCCAGGGGCCGAGGGACTCCATCCAGCGGCGGGCACCCTCCAGAGATAGAGTTTCCTCAAACCACTGCCCCCAGATGCAGAAGGGCAGGACGATGAGGACCAGCAAAACCGTGGTCAGCAGCCAGAACCGCGAACGGCGGGGAGAGCTCGCGGTGGCTGGGACGTCCTCGGTGGCCATGGAGGTCAGTTCAGCGCCTCAGGCTCCCGCTTTGGAAACATTCACCAGACGCTCCAGGTGCTTGGCCAGCATGTCGAACTCGAGATTCACCCTGGAACCTTCGGCTTTGCCTGGCAGGTGGGTCACCGCAAAGGTGTGCGGGGTGATCCAGAAGGTCATGCGATCACTGAGGAGTTCCGCGATGGTGAGGCTGATACCATCGATGCACACGGAGCCCTTATGCACCACAAGATGGGCCCAGTCAGCAGGCAGCCCCACGGTGAACTGGTGGTCCAGGCCGATCTTCTGCAAGGTCAGGATGGGTGCGGTGGTATCGACATGTCCTTGCACGAAGTGCCCGCTGAGACGGTCGCCCAAGCGGAGCGCGCGCTCCAGATTCACCAGGCTGCCTTCTTGGAGCTCGCCCAGACTGGTGACCTTCAGCGTCTCGATGAGGAGATCAAAGGCCGCCGTCTGAGCCGTGCCATCAAACTCGGTAACCGTCAGGCAGCAGCCGTTCACCGCGACGCTCTCCCCCAGCGTCAACTCTGCGGCCATGGGGCCGACCTTGAGGACGAGGCGTGCCCCGCCTTCGCGGAAGGCGATGGTTTGCACGGTGCCGACAGTTTCAACAATGCCAGTGAACATAGATGGATTCTCAGAACAGGATGCGCTGCAATGACTCCCCCGCCCTTACCGCATGAGTGGGCTGCGGACGAAAAGGAGGATCAGTACACATACGACCGTGGGAAGCAGGGCGGCAAGCGCCAGCTTTCCAGGTTGCACATTCCCTGCGAAATGATGCCCGAGCAGGCTCTGCCCGGCGGGGTTGGGGGCATTGGCGATGACCGTCATGCCCCCTGCAGCGATCGCCCCAGCGACGACGGCGTACTTGGCGAAATCTCCCAGGCCTGGTGCCTGGGCCGCCAGGTAGGTGATGGCAGCGTTGTCGTTGAACATGGTGAGCACGGCCGCTCCAAATAGCAGGCCCCATTCAGGCAAATTGGCACTGGTGAGCAGGGGCTCGATCCACCAGGCCTGACAGCGACCATGCACGATAAGGGCAGCCAGGAAGAAGCCCACCAGCAGAGGCGAGCGGAGAGAGATCTCCGTCTGGTGATGGCGGGTGGCCTCCACGAAACCGAGGAAAAAGAGGAAGCCACCGATGAACAGTGGTGGGTAGTGATTCGTAAAGACCGTCCAGGCCAGGAAGAACAGGTGCACGAGGGTCACACTCACGGGAATGGGCTCTTCTATGGGCGCGCCTGATTTAGCCTTCTCCAGAGACCGGGCCACGGCATCGGCATCGGCCAGCTTGCGAAGTTCCGTGCGGAAGAAGGCGAAGTAGGCAGCATTGTTGATGGCGATGGCCAGGACCATCTTCCAGCCGAAGTTGCTGAAGACGATGCCGGAATCCCACTGCCAGGGTGCAGCCACCATAAGGATCGGGGGTGCTGCGAAGTGCGTGAGAGTACCGCCCACACTGATATTCACGAAGAGCAAACCCAGAGTCCCGTAGGCCAGGGTCCGGCTGGGTGTGAGCGAGTAGAGCCGACGAGAAAGAAGGAGCGCCGCGAGAGTCATAGCGGCAGGCTCCGTGATGAGCGAGCCCATGAGCGGCCCAATGGTGAGAATAGCGAGCCACCAGGCAGCAGGCGTACTTTTACCCAGGCCAGCCACCCGCCCGATACAGGCCTCGGCAAACTTCACCACCGGTTGAGAAGCGGCGATGGCCATGATGACGACCACGAATAGCGGCTCCGTGAAGTTCACGTCGTGTCCGATGTAGTTCTTGAAATCCGTCCAGCCGTGGAACCACAGCGCGGCACCGCCGAGGGCAGCAATCCACAAGCCGAAGACGGCTTCCACCTCACCAAAAAAGTGCAATGTCACCGCCCAAAAGGAAACGCGGTCTGTGTCGGGCCCGTATTTTTTGAGGTGCCGCTTTTCCAGATCGTGAGACCATTCCCGGAAAATGCTGGCCACAAACGTGTGGGCCACGGCAAGCACGAAGATGATCGTGGCAGCCAGGTTGAAAGGCTGTTGGGCGGCACGCTCCTTGATCATGCTCCACGCGCTGGCCCCTTCACCATGGGAGTAGAGGTCCAGCGGCTTGGGAAAGTGGGAGAGCTGGGAGTGTCCTGGGTACGGTGCGTCGGCATCCACAGCGGCTGTAGCCTCCGGCAAAAACAGAAACAGAAACACCACCACGGCGGCCAGCACTATTGAGGTCAACATTCCCCAACGGCCTTGGGAAACCAGCAAGCCGGTCGTTGCGAAAGACTTGTCCATGCCAAACAGGAGCGTCCGACAGCGGGCGCGTCAACCAAAGTCGGCCCGTCTGGATGCGAAACCCGTTGCAGGCTGTCACCCCCGCGCTACGTAGAATCGTATCCCGTCTCGTACACCATGGAAAATGTCATCATCATCGGCACCGGCTGCGCTGGCTACACGG
>JBGGMQ010000931.1:0-4526 GCA_041287975.1 Verrucomicrobium sp.
TGGAGCAGGTGGTGCAGGTGGAGAAGAGCGCCGGCGAGCGCGTGGACAACCTCGTCTTCATGGGCATGGGCGAGCCGCTTGCGAACCTGACCAATGTGCTGCAAGCCATCGAGGTGCTGAATGCCACCTGGGGCGTGAACATCGGCGCGCGTCACATGACGGTGAGCACGAGTGGCCTGGCCCCGCAGATCCACAAGCTGGCGGACTTCCCGCTGCAGATCCGCCTCGCGATCTCCCTGCACGGCGCGAGCAATGAGGTGCGCGACCAGATCATGCCGGTGAACCGGAAGTACCCCCTGGAGGAGCTTTTCCCTTCCCTTGAGTACTGGAACAGCAAAAAGAAACAGCGCCTGACCTTTGAGTTCATCCTCATCGATGGCGTGAACGATTCCCTGGAGCAGGCCCGCCTGCTGGGTGAGCATGCCTTCCGCCTGGATGCGAAGGTGAACCTCATCCCCTACAACACCGTGGAAGGCCTGCAGTGGAAGCGGCCCAGCGAGCGCCGTCAGGACACCTTCCGCGACATCGTGGCCTCTCATGATGTGATGACCACTCTCCGCCGCGAAAAAGGCCACGACATCGCGGCCGCCTGTGGTCAGCTCCGGCTGAAGCAGGAGACGGAGGACGGGATCATCGAGAGCCCGTTGCCGGAGAAGCGGAAGACCATTTCGGCGGGAAGTTGAGAGTTGAGTTTAACCACAGAGACGCAGAGACTGATTTTTAGACAGGATTGACGAGATTTTTGAAGGATTAACAAGATGGCGTTAGGGCATGGTTTCCTTGAAGTTTCGATTTTGGGATTTGAAGTTTTGTATTCCTCTGTGCCTCTATGGTAAATCTTCAATCTTCCCGAATTGGGGAAGGTGTGTTTTGCGGGATGTGGTTCGAAAGCAGTCCCAGTGCCGAGAAGAAGGTCATGAGTGGTGACGTAGTGCCATTGCTGTCCCGCTTGTTCCTCTTTTACGTTATGAAACTCATTCCTCTCGCCTCAGCCCTGACCGTGCTTGCTTCCGCGTTGTTCGCTTTGCCGATGGGGGCGCGGGCTGAAGCGGAAAAGGACAAAGACAAGGATGGCTTTTCACCCCTGTTCAACGGCAAGGACCTGAGTGGCTGGGTGCCGTGCAATGTGGCCCAGGACACTTTCCGCTGGGAAGAGGGCATGGTCATCACCACGGGTGAGCCGACGGGCTTCATGCGCTCGGCGAAAGTGTACGAGAACTTCATCGTGGAGCTGGAGTGGCGGCACCTGAAGGAGGCTGGCAACAGCGGCCTCTTCATCTGGGGTGAGGGGTTGCCGGCCCCCGGGGTGCCTTATGCACGCGGCATTGAGGTGCAGATCCTGGATCTGGGTTATGAGAAAAACAAAGGGGCCAACGAATGGTTCACCTCCCACGGGGACATCTTCCCCATCTGGGGTGCCACGATGACCCCCACGGGGCGTGTGGCGAAGACGGGCAAGCGGAGTTTCCCCACGGAAAACCGCGTGAAGCCCTCCCCAGAATGGAATCACTACCGGGTGGAGTGCCGCGACGGGGAGATCCACCTCTCAGTGAATGGTAAAGAAGTGACCGTGGGCAAGGACTGTGTCCCACGCAAAGGCTACATCTGCCTGGAGAGCGAAGGCAGTGAGGCGCACTTCCGCAATGTGCGGATCAAAGAACTGCCTAGCTCCAATGCCACGCCGGAGCAGACAGCCCGGCTTTATGAGGGCTTCCAGCAGCTCTTTGACGGCAAAGCGCTGGGCGGCTGGAAGGTCTCCGACGAGGTGAAGTCTTTCTGGTCAGCCAATGGGGCCACCTTCAAAGCCAAAGCAGACCCGGCGGCGGCAGGCAAGACCCTGTGGACGGAGAAGGCCTATGGCGACTTCGTCCTGTGTGTGGACTGGAAGGCTCCGAAGGATCCGGCGGTCGCAGCGGCTGCGGCAGCAACATTTGGCGTGGCGGTACGTGGCAGTGAAAAAGCCCTGAGTGCCGAGGTGCTGGCCAAGCTGCAGGCGGAAGTGAAGCCTGGAATCTGGAACCGCTATTTCCTGATGCTGAAGGAAGACCGCCTGAGCGTGGAGCTGAATGACAAAGGGGTGATCGAGAACGTCACTCTGACCGAGGTGCCTGCAAAGGGGCCAGTGGGACTCCTGCACACGGGGGCTGCGGCGGAGTACAGCAATCTTTTCATCAAGGACTTGTAAGCTCCCGAACCAGGCCTACGGGCTGGATTTTACACGAAGAATGTGCCTGCAATGAACGGTGGAGACCCACCGTTCATTGACTCGTGAGCATTTCGAGTGCTTGTGAGGCATGTTTCTTTGCCCCCCGTTGCCTTCAACTGCATTCTACGGCTGCTCGTCTCTGTGCTTGATTGTCTAGCTATTTCTGATAGTTAGAACCCTTAGGTCAATGCCCTCCGAATGCCTTGATGCAACGACTCCTCAAGTTCTCCTGCCATAATTGCGGTGCCAAGCTAGCGGTACCCGTTCAGATGTCAGGCTTGAGCGACAACTGTCCGAAGTGCGGCACGTTGGTGACTTCACCCGCAGTTCCTGCGGAGGCGGCCCCGATAGCGGCTACCAAGCCCACGCCGTCGCCCTCCCCTGTACCTGTCCAGCAAAGCCAGCCTGCGCCCCTGCCGACAGCGGACCCGATACATGCGGCAGTGGGGACGGCCCCGGTGACAACAGAAAGCTGGAGCGCTGAGCAGCTGGCAGATGCCCTGCGGCCCAAGGCTCCGAAGCCTGTACCGGTCGGGGTGGAGCAAAGTGCGGCACCCGGAGGCTATGAAGTGCCGCTTGCACGGGAAAAGCGCCGGACTCCTGCAACTCAGGCCCCAGTGGGCGTTCCGGAGAAGCCTGCTTCCGAGTCAGCCTTCGCCCCTGCGCCGGCGCTTACACCTTCGCCAGTCTCGGCCCCTTCGGTGAGGCCGATAGCTCCTGCCGCAGAGACACGTACACCGCCGACGGCTCCTGATCTGGCCTCTGGCGGACCCCTCCAATTTCCTCAGGCGCCGACCGTTCCCTCGGCTCCGGCGCAAGTCGTCGCGCCCACTCCGGCAAGCCCTGTTACGACGCCCACGCCACCGCCTCCTGCGGCGGCTCCCCTCTGGGAGCCGGAGCCTGCACTCTCCCAGCCAGTGGTTGAGTCCCGGCCTGCAAACCCAGCGCCCGAGGCTCCCGTGACACCACCGCCTGCTGAGCGCCCCAGGGCCAAGGAGCAGCCCGATCTTTTTCAGTCGACATCGCCGTTTCCTCCAGCCCCTCAGCTTCCAGGACTCGTCGCAGAGCCCGATCCCCCTGCGGTCGCTGCCCCCTCACCGGTGCCGACGCCCAAGGAGGATGCCGCACCTGCGGGAGCGGCCATACCGTCTTCGTCCGAACAGGGCACTCTCAAGGCGCTGACCAGTCGCGGAACTGGCTCGGGGCAGGACTCTCGTTTCCGCGCCAAGTTGCAATCCATCTCCCGGCTTCCTCTGGAGCAGGAGGATGAAGTCGAGTCATTCCTGAAGGACGACGAGGAGGAGCCAGCGGTTGCGGGTGCCCCGCCCAGTGCCCTGATGCCCCGGTCCCTGCCGGATACGGAGACAGCGGAGAAGGCAGCCCAGCCGGGCATGGGTGAAATGATGGCCTCCAGCCCGGGCACGGTGCACACCGGGCCCATGCTGCTGCCGCAAGAGTCTCGCCCCTGGCAGCGGGTGCCTCTGCTCACCGTCGGTGCTTCCCCACGGCGGGCACGGCGACTCCGGCTGAACCGCATCGCCACGGTGGGTGTCATCGCGTTCTTGATGGTGGACTTTCTGGTCGTGCTGTGGTTTTGCCGCAAGCCGATCGCCGCTTGGTTGAACACCCCCGCCAAATCGGGCCCGGTGGTGACCACTCCGCCCCCTGCGACAAAGGGTGTTGCTGAAGCTCCGTCGACCTTGGGCAACGAGGCCTCGATGAGCATTGCCAGCCCGGGAGATTCTTCCCAGACCAACGGACTGGGGCCGACCCCGAGCCCAGTCCCGACGCCAGACGGCACGCCACCAAGCCCTTCCCCCTCCACCAATGAGGTGAGCAATGATGCACCGGTGCCGATGGCCATTCCCGTGACGGATTTCCCGGGCGAGCCAAGTTCGCCATCGGCAGCGGTACCTGTCCCCACCCCTGTAGCGGAACCCGGCCCGGCGGTCTCCGTGGCCGCCATTCCGACTCCCAGTGCAGCCGAATTGACGCCGATGCCGACTCCGGCCCCAACGCCAGCGCTCACGGTGGCGGACCAGCCTCCTGCTGCTCCAGTGGTACCAGCAGAGATGCCTGTCCCACCCGCCTCTCCGGCTGCCACTGAACCTCCCGCCACCCTGGCGATGGTGGGCAGCACTCCTTCAGCGCCTCCACCTCTACCTTCGGACATTCCCGGGGGGGCGTGGGGGAGCACAACGGCTGTCCCTGCTGACAATGGGGTGCCCTATGGTGGGCTGCCCCCTCCGCCTCCAGACATGGCCCTCCCCAATGGGCCCATCCCGCCTGAGACGGCTGTACCCGGGCCTGCCCTGACGCT
>JBGGMQ010000932.1:0-3819 GCA_041287975.1 Verrucomicrobium sp.
CACTCCGTGAACTTGTCGAAGGCGAGGTTGCTGTTAAAGGCTGAAACCACCCAGTCCCGGTACGGCCACATGGACCGCTCATTGTCCAGATGCAGCCCGTGCGTATCGGCATACCGGGCCAAGTCCAGCCAGGAACGCGACATCTGCTCGCCATAGGCCGCCGAATTGAGCAACCGGTCCACCACCCGCTCATAAGCCTGCGGAGAAGTGTCGGCCAGAAAGGCATCCACCTCAGCAGGCGTGGGCGGCAGACCTACCAGATCAAACGACACCCGACGTATCAGCGTCTCTTTGTCCGCTTCAGGAGCCGCCTGCAAATTCAGCTCCTTCAGGCGAGTCCGGATGAAAGCATCCACCGGACCCAGAAGCCTGCCTTGATCCTCCACCAGTGGCGCCTTCGGCAGTTCCGGCTTCACAAAGGCCCAGTGAACCTCATAGGGCGCACCTTCCTCGATCCAACGCTTGAGAGTTGCCACCTGCTCCGGCTTCAGCTTCTTGTGCGAATCTGGAGGCGGCATGATCTCGTCCGCATCCTGGCTGATAATACGCTGCCATGCCGTGCTGGAGGCCAGATCCCCGGGCTTGATCGCCACCTGCCCTTCATCCCCAGCGGCACGTGCCCCTTCGACCACGTCCAATCGAAGGCCCGCCTTGCGATGCTTGGCGTCAAACCCGTGGCAGGAGAAGCAGTTGTCCGACAAGATTGGCCGGATGTCCCGGTTGAAGCTCAAGGGACCGGCATGCGCCAGCCCCAGAGGAACAAGGAGAACAACCCCCAAGGTGGTGGTGAGGAGGGACAATCGCGGGGCCATCATAGCAGAATGGGGAAAAGCGTGGGTCTGGGACCAACAAACCTCTACGGGCGATTTTGCCCTTTCTTGCCCCCTCACCAGCTTCGACCGTGCGGGCATTGAACGGTTTAGCGCGCAAAAGATCTAGAAAATGCCATTTGGGCACAAAAAAGCGATCCCGCCGGGTTGACTCTAGGAAAAAAAACCCCCAAAACCTAGAGGACAATGATCCGACGGGATCGCTTTCTGTGAAAATACTGAGTTGCTCCCTCTCTGCAAAGAAAAATCGCTTCCTTTGACCATTAAATTTGAACATTTTCCGCCTATGACCTTTCATTGTAAATACAACGTGATTATGCGCCTCGCTGTTTTGTTGGCGATCGCCAATTTTTACGCATCCAAACCGGCCTTTTCCCAAGTACCTAATTCGGCAAAACAGCTCATCCTGGCAGTCGGACAGGATTGGAATTCCGCCACGGCGGTGCTGCAGTGCTGGGAGCGCCCCTCGGCCAACGAACCCTGGAAGCCCGCTTTCAAGAGTGCCTGGCCCGTGAATTTGGGTCGCAGTGGCATGGCGTGGGGCCGCGGAGCCTTCAATCCTCCGAACTCCACCGTCCCCTGGAAAGTCGAAAAGGACGGCAAAGCCCCCGCCGGGGTCTTCGAACTGGGCCGCCTCCACGGCTATGCCGATGCCCCGCCCCGAGGGGCCACCTGGCCGTACATGCAAGTAGGCCCCTGGGACGCCTGGGTGGATGATCCCCGCCTGCCCCACTATAATGAGCATGTCCGCGTAGACCCCAGCAATGTGCCCCCGTGGTTTGAAAGCCAGAAAATGCGACTGGGCGATGCCGCCTACAAATGGCTGCTGGAGATCCGGCACAACACCAACCCCGCCGCCCCCGGCTATGGCAGCGCCATCTTCTTCCACGTGCGTCGTGGCCCCACCAAGCCCAGCGCTGGCTGCACCACCATGGCCGTGGAGAACCTGGAAGCCATGATCCGCTGGCTGAAGACGGACAAGTATCCCTACTACGTGCTCCTTCCCCAAGGCGAGTACCAGCGCCTGAAGGCGACATGGAAATTGCCGTGAGGAAAACAGAGCCTGCGTTAGGCGTTAGGCGTTAGGCGTTAGGCGTTAGGCGTTGAACATGAATGCTACATTGTGGGCTCAAGTGAATTTCGCCACGTTTAACTCATAACCCCTAACTCATAACGTATTCTTCATTCATGACCGAAGTGACTTGCCCTACGTGTTTTGAGCCGTTCGAGGTCCCCTCGCCCCACCCCGGTGAAGTGCCCTGCACGGTGGACTACGATTGCGAAGTGTGCTGCCGCCCCATGAGCATCTCCTTCTGGGAGGAGGATGGCGACGTGGTCGGGGAGGCCATGGGCTTGGGCGATTGACCGCCGCCCCTGTCAGGCCCACGTCAGGCGATCCCCAGCAAGCTCGCCAGCTCCTGCAGGCGATGGCGAAAGCGCTCCGCCGTGGGGGTTGCCTTCAACTTTGTCTCATCAAGGTTCAGCTCAAAGGCATACTGCCCCTGGTTCAAATGCACACGCGCTCCCAGAGAGCGGAACCAGTCGAGCACGGTGTAGTTGTCGGGCAGAACCACGCCGTGGAACTCCCGCACCCCCACCTGACGAGCCCGGTGCCAGAGCAGGGCCAGGAGCAAGGAGCCAACTCCATGGTGCTGGATCTCATCCGCCACGGTGAAGGAAATCTCCGCCCGCCAGGATTCATCTTCCTGCCGCCAGAAGGACCCTCCGCCATAGCCCGGTTCATCCGGCGCAGCGGGATCCTGCACCGCCCAGGTCTCATGCAGACCGGGCTTGGGATTCAGGAAACGATTCAAAATCGAATCCGGCAGCTCGCGATGCTGCGTCCAGAAGCGGTAGTAGTGTGAATCCAGGGACAACCGGCGAAAGGCCTCCATCACCGCAGCCCGGTCTGAGGGCGCAAAGAGCCGGAGGAGCACAGGCGTGCCATCCGGCAGATTCACCAGCAGACGGGGAGGATCAGGAAGCGTCACACAGTCACAGGTGATTTTCCTCAGAGCTTGAGGTGGAAGTCGTCTTCCGGCCCCACGCTTTCCACAAAGGCCACCAGCACATCCACGACCTCCTGCACGTCCTTGAGGTGCGCCATCTCCACTACCGAGTGCATGTATCGCAGCGGCAGGGAAATGAGGCCACTGGGGATGCCATTCTTCACCGTGAAGATGCTGTCCGTATCCGTCCCACTGTAGCGGGAGGAGGACTCATGCTGAATTTCCACGCCGGCCTTCTCTGCCGACTTCATGAGGCGCTCCACCACCAGAGGATGGTTGCACGTGCCGTGCGTGATGGAGGGGCCACCTCCCAGAGTCACGTCGCCATGCTTCGCCTTGTCAATGCCGGGAGTATCCGTGGCATGAGTGACATCCAGAACCACCGCCACATCCGGCTCCAGACGGTGTGCGATCATCTTGGCCCCGTTGCCGCCAATCTCCTCCTGAATGGCATTCACCGCGATCACCGTGGCACCCGGGCGCTTCTTCTTCGCCTTCAGCCGCTTCATGACCTGGGCGATGATGAACCCGCCAATGCGGTTGTCCAGAGCCCGCCCGAGCAAGAGGTGCTTGCCCATGAATTCCGCGCCGTACGAGTACACCGCAGGATGGCCCACACGGATCCCCGCCTCGGCCACCTCTTTCGGGTTCGAGGCACCAATGTCAACATAGAGCTCGTGCACCTGGGGTGCCTTCTCGTTCTCGCGCTCACGAATGTGAATGGCGGTGTTGCCGATGATGCCTCGCACCACGCCTTTGTCCCCCAGGATGTCCAGTCGACGCCCACGGGCGGTGGCGGCATCCGAGCCCCCCACACGATCCAGATACAGGAAACCGTCCTTCGTGATCATCTTCACCATGCAGCCGATCTCGTCCGCGTGGGACTCCAGCATCACGCGACGGGGCTTCTTGGCCGAGCCTTCCAGAGTCCCCCAGGCAGTCCCATAGGCATCGCTCTCCACCTTGTCAGAGAAGCCGCC
>JBGGMQ010000933.1:0-3137 GCA_041287975.1 Verrucomicrobium sp.
ATCGCCCAGCGGGATGGATTCCGCGTGCTGCTGGACAAGACATTTAGCGAGGTGGATGCTATTGTCCTGCCGGTCATCCGCAAGCCGCCATTGAAAGTGAACTCCTACTTCACCGGTCTGTTTGAGGCGAAGTTCATGAAAATCCAGTGCACCATGGCCCCGAGTTATGCGGGTGTGCCTGCCCTGGCGGTGCCCGTGCCGATGGTGGGCTCGGACTTCCCCGTCACCAGCATGCAGATCGTCGGACCCATGAACAGTGAAGCGGCCCTGTTGAACATCGGGCGGCTCGTGGAGTAGAAGTAGCGAGAGTCATGAGTCGGCCGGGGCCAGGACAGGAGTTGTTGAGGGCGCGGTTTTCGGGAATAGACTCCGCCCATGATCCGCTTCCTCCTTGCAATCCTTTCTTTCACGGCCTGGTCGTCCGCTGGCGCGAGTGAAGTGGCTGACTTTCGTCCACGGGTGAAGGAAGCCCTGGCGCGCGGTGAAAAGCTCATCGTGATCCCGCCGGGCACCTATCGGCTGGCACCGCAGGGAGGAGGAGGCGAACTGTGGGCTCTGCACGGAGTCAAAGACGTGGAGATCATCGCCGATGGAGTGACCCTTGTCGGCACGAAGTTGATGCGGGCCGTCGGCCTGCACCAGTGCTCCGGTCTTACATTGCAGGGACTGACCGTGGACTATGATCCCCTGCCCTTCACCCAGGGTGTCGTGATCGCTGCCGCCGCAGATGGCGACTCCGTCGATGTGAAGCTGCATGCCGGATATCCCCGCAAGCCGTATGCACGCATTGATGTCGTTGACTCCCAAACCCGCTTTCGCAAGAAAGGCATGCCTTTCCTGTGGGGCACCAAAGCGGTGATGGTGGGAGAAGACGTCGTGCGTGTGCAACTCAAGGGGCTCGCCAAGGCCGCTCAACCGGGTGATCTGGTCTCCCTCAGCACTGGCCAGGAGGCGGGCGCACCGCATGCCGTTTCCGTGGACCAGTGCGAACGCATCACCCTCCGCCAGGTGACTGTGCACAGTGCACCGGGCATGGGCATTTTGGAAGCTGATGGCGAAGGCGGTTCCACCTTTACGGGTTGCAGGATTGTCCCGGGTCCGAAGCCTCCAGGAGCCACGGAGGAGCGGCTGCTCAGTAGCTCTTGGGATGCCTTTCAGAGCAAGACCATCCGGAAGGGTCCCCTGGTGGAGGACTGTGAAATCACCCACGCGGGTGATGACTCCTGGAGCGTGCAATCCTCCGACTATCTTGTGCTGAAGAACGATGGCGTGGTCGTCGTGCTGGCCAGCCGGGATGAGTTCACAAATGGCGTGCAAGACGGTGACCGCCTGCGGGTGAGTGTGGAGGGTCCGGAGTATCGTATTACCTCACGCAAAGTCGTGAGCCGGAAGGAAGCAGGCCTTGCGGATGAAGTGCTGGAGAACCTGGGCAAGGCTACAACGTGGTCCCCCTGGAAGGTGAGCCCCAAGTGCATCGTCGTCACCCTCGACCAGGCAGCAAAACTGATTCCTGGAGATTGCGTCTACTCGCCGGATCGCATGGGCAATGGGTTCGTGTTCCGCAACAACCGCATTCACAGCCCTGGACGCATCCTTCTGAAGGCGGGCGGGTTGATGGAGGGCAACGTGCTGGACACGCCTCATGCTTTGATCGCATGCCCGGAGCTTCCTGAGAGCGCCGCCGCCGGCGTGGAGGACCTCGTGATCCGGAACAACAAGATCAAGAATGGAGGCTGGTTCTGCGCTGCACCCTGGTCCAGCCAGGCCGGCATCATTTCCCTCACAGCCACTGCTGGCAGCTCGGAATTGCGAGCTAAGCCAGTCTTTAAGAACGTGGTGATCGAAGGCAACACGGTCGAAAGCGGCTCTGGCCCCGCATTGGTTGTTTCATCAACTCACGGCCTTTCCGTGCGCAACAACCGCTTTGTGAATGCGCAGCATGATGAGCCGCACCGCACCGGCGCGAGCTACGGCATTCCGAAGGCGGGAGTGGTGTGGATCTCAAAAAGCACCGCGGTGAAGTATGAGGGAAATGAAATTGAGACCTTGGGGTCGTTCGCCAGCGGACAGGCGGTGATGATCGACAAATAGCGGATGCGAGAAATTCCCCGTGAGGTTTTTCTCTTCATGCGTCAGTATCCCAGTGCAGAGTCACGCTGCACCCTATGACCACAACCGCCTCTACCTTGCCCAGACAGGCTGCGGTGTTCCACTTTCACACGACGCGGTGGAGCCGGGTGTGTCTGGCTAAAACCGACTCGGTGGACGGACAGCAGGCCCTCGCCGATCTCTGCGAGGCCTACTATGAGCCAGTGCTGGCTTTTTTGAGATGTGAACTGCAGGACGCAGAAGCGGCGCGGGATCTGAGTCACGCATTTTTTGCGGAGATTCTGGAGGGCGGTGCCATTCAAGCCGCAGCCCCTGAAAGGGGGCGCTTCCGCTCCTACCTGCTGGGCGCGGTGAAGCATTTCACTTCCCACCACCGCGAACACGCCCGGCGCATGAAACGCGGTGCCGGACTGGCAACCGTGACTCTGGATTCTGACGAAGCGTTGGGATTTCCAGATGCCGCTCAACGTTCGCCAGACGCTGTATTTGACCGGCAGTGGGCCATCACCGTGCTCGCACGCGGGCTGGCCGCCCTGCGGGCACAGTGCGAGGCAGAAAGACGCATCCCCTTCTTCGAACTTGTGAAACCGTTGCTCACAGGTGACGCGCTGCATGGGGCTCAAGGTGAGCTGGCCATCCGTTGCGGCATGAGCCTGCCCGCCTTCCGCATGGCGGTCCATCGGCTCAAGAAGCAACTGAGGCTGAAGGTGCATGCCGAGGTGGCAGGCACGCTGGAAGATCCCGCGATGGTGCAGCAGGAAATGCAGGCGCTGTATGCAGCACTGGCGGGGTGAGCAAAACATTCATCGTCCGTTATGTTTGCCACACCGCGCGTCAGGTATCCGGTATGAACGACTCAAGCTCATCCTCCGAATCACCAAATCGCTGCGAAAAATGCGGCACCAAGATTCCGCTGTCGAGTGCCCCGGAAGGCCTCTGCCCCCTTTGCCTTATGGAGCAACTCATGCAGCCCACTCAGGAGCTCGAAGGTCCTGCAGCCCTGCCCACCCTCACCCCTGCCGAGGTCG
>JBGGMQ010000934.1:0-4434 GCA_041287975.1 Verrucomicrobium sp.
GAAGTTGGGGTTTGACCACAGAGGCACAGAGACACAGAGGGCTTCTTTTTTATTAGGGTGGAGGGAGGCAAGCTGGGCGGGAGAGGGTTGGCGGTCGGAGCTTTAGTTTAGCCACAGAGAACGCAGGGGGCTTGGGGCTTCCGGTTAGCTTCAGATCCCCGGAAGATTGTGACCAGGGGCTCGGATGATGAGTCCGAGGCAGAGTTCGAGAGTGGCTGGATTTGGGTTCAAGGCTGCTGATAGCAATTGTGGAGGTTCCGTGAAGTATCACTCTGTGAACCTCTGCGGTTGTGGTTAATGGGTGCCAGGTCGTAGACGGGGAATGTTCCACGTGGAACGAATTGGGGGCGAGGGGTGGGAGCAATCGCCCTATATATAATAGCGAGTCATGCTATCTTGAGGGCTCGCCATGAGTCTCTACACCTATCCGAAGTTCTATGATGTGATTGTCTGCGGGGCTGGCCACGCGGGCGTGGAAGCTGCCATGGCCTCTGCTCGACTTGGGTGCGAGACAGCGATGCTCACGCAGAACCTGGACACGATTACCCAGATGTCTTGCAACCCCGCCATTGGGGGATTGGCCAAGGGACACTTGGTACGGGAGATTGATGCTCTGGGTGGGGTGATGTGGTCCAACACGGACGCGACGGGAATCGAGTTCCGCATGCTGAATGCAGGGAAGGGCCCAAGCGTGCAGGCCCCCCGCGCCCAGTGCGACAAGAAGGCTTACCAGTTCCGAATGAAGTGGCTGGTGGAGAATCAACCGCACTTGGACCTGCACCAAGGCAATGCGGCAGAGATCCTGGTGGAGAATGACCAGGTGGTGGGCGTACGCACGAGCCTGGGGCTGATCTACCGGGCGAAGGCCGTGATCATCAGCTCGGGGACTTTCATGCGGGGACTCCTCCATGTGGGTCTGCAGAATCAGGCGGGGGGACGAATGGGGGATGGACTTTCCACCCTAAGCGACTGCCTCCGGGCGCTGGGATTTGATGTGGCCCGGTTTAAGACGGGCACCCCCTGCCGCATCAACGGGCGGAGCATCGACTTCTCCCAGTGTGAAGTGCAGCCCGGAGACACGCCAGCACCCCGGTTTAGCTACTTGAGCGGGGTGCTTCCAGACGACTCCGAGCTCTTCACCCTGAACAAGTGGAGGCCTGAATTGTTCCACGTGGAACAATCTCCCTGCTGGATCACCTACACAAACCCCCACACGCACGACGTGATCCGGGCGAATCTGGACAAGTCTCCCATGTACTGCGGGGTGATTGAGGGCATTGGTCCCCGGTATTGTCCCTCGATCGAAGACAAGGTGGTGCGGTTTGCCGAGAAGGAGAGGCACCAGATTTTCCTGGAGCCAGAGGGTCGCCACACCCGGGAGTTCTACGTGAACGGGGTGTCCACCAGTCTACCCTTTGAGGTACAGTACCAGTTCATCCGGAGTATCAAGGGATTGGAAAATGCCGAGATCATCCGCCCTGGCTACGCAGTTGAGTACGACTACTGCCCACCGACCCAGCTTCAATCCACCCTGGAAACCAAGTGGGTGGCGGGTCTCTATTTTGCGGGGCAGATCAACGGCACCTCCGGGTATGAAGAGGCTGCGGGTCAGGGTCTCTGGGCCGGTACCAATGCCGCGCTCAAGGTGAAAGGTGAGGAGCCCTTCACCCTGAAGCGCTCCGAGGCCTACATGGCGGTGATGGTAGATGACCTGATCACGAAGGGAACGACGGAGCCCTATCGGCTCTTTACGAGTCGCGCCGAGTACCGACTCCTGCTCCGCCAGGACAATGCGGATCTCCGACTGACGCCAAAAGCGGCAGAGCGGGGGATGGTGGATGCGTTCCGGAGAGACCATACCACAGCAAAGAGTGAGGGCTTGGTCGAGCTGAAAAAGTTCGTCACGAGCACCTCCCATGAAGGGGTGAGGCTAGCTCAATGGATCAAGCGGCCCGAAAATGCTTTTGCCAAGCTGCCCAGCGAGATGCTGAATCAGTGGTCTAGTGAGCTCTGGAGTGTGGCCGAAAACGATCTGAAATACGCTGGCTACATCACGCGGCAGGAGGAGATGGTCGACAAGACCTCCCGGATGGAGGACAAAGCGATGCCCGAATGGCTCGACTACACGACGATGAAGGGGCTGAAAAGGGAGGCCATGCTGAAGTTGCAGTCGATCCGGCCGTCGACCTTTGGTCAGGCAGCGAGGATCCAGGGGGTGACTCCAGCGGACTTGGCGGTGGTTTCGGTGATGCTGAAGAAGGGGACTTCCAGTTAGGAATTAGGATTGGGCAGTGGGGGTGGGGGTTGGTGAATGGGGAGCGGTAGAGGGTGAGATGGAAGTCTGGGATTGAGTGGGGAAAGGTTTGACCACAGAGGCACAGAGACTGAGGGGGTTGGGATTGGAGTGTGGGTGAGGCAGCGTTGTGAAGAGTTAAGAGGTCTGCGGGGATGGCGGCGCGGCCGACTAAAGTCGGTACTCCAACGAGCTTCGTTGGGGGGAGGGGTAGAGGGGAGTGATTGGCTGTAGCCATGCGGAGTTGAGTTTGGGTAGCAAGGGAGTCTGGGGGATGGCGAGGCCGGACCCGTCCCGCATGCGGGACGGAACTCCAACGCTCTTCGTTGGGAGTGGGAGGGTAGAGGTGAGTGACGGGCTATAGCGAATGTGGGGAGATTAAAGCGGTGGTGGAGTTTGGAGGTCTGGAGGGTAGCGAACGTGGACCGACTAAGGTCGGTACTCCAACGAGCTTCGGGCGGCCCAGGAGTTTGGAGGCCAGTGTGAGCCAACTGAAATCAATGCTCTGGCAATATGTGGAATGGCGGATGGCAGATTGGGCCGAATGGAGCAACGCGAGTGAGGGTGCAGTGACGGATGAATTCGCTGTAGATTGATCAAGGTTGGTTAGGCAAAGTTTTTGCATATCGATATGAAAATCGACCCTTGGAAACGGGGATAGAATCGCGCCTAGCGTATAGGGCTGGGTGTCCAGACGTTTCAGGAGAGCGATGCGTCAGAATCGATTTCTGTGCGAATGGCGGGGGCGAACTTTGTCGCGGCATGAAAAAGGCCGCTCCTGATGAAGGGAGCGGCCTTGGAGAGAAAGAGAGGTGAGAGGCTTCGATCAGCCTTCGCGAACGCTGTGAGCAGCGGTGGCTTTTTGGAAATCGGCGTAGGCGGATTGCAATCCAGTGCGAATGTCGATTTGGGGTTTCCAGCCGAGGGCCATGATGCGGGAGGCGTCCATCCATTTTCTGGGAGTGCCGTCCGGCTTGGTGGTATCGAAGCGAAGGTCGCCCGTGTAGCCGACGGTTTCCTTCACGAGCTCGGCGAGCTCTTTGATCGTGATGTCTTCGCCGTAGCCAATGTTGACCCAGTCGGGCGGGTTCTCGACGTTCAGCAAATGAAGAATGCCTGCGGCCAAGTCATCGACGTGCAAAAATTCTCGTCGAGGGGTGCCGGTGCCCCAGACAACCACTTCGGGAAGGCGCTGCTCCTTGGCCTCATGGAAGCGGCGAAGAAGAGCGGGGATGACGTGAGAATTCTCGGGATGGTAGTTGTCGCCCTCTCCGTAGAGGTTGGTGGGCATGGCGGAATGGAAGAGAACGCCGTGCTCGGAACGGTAGTGCTGACAAAGCTTGAGCCCGGCGATCTTGGCAACGGCATAAGCTTCATTGGTAACTTCCAAGGGACCGGTGAGGAGGGCGTCTTCCGTCAGGGGCTGGGTGGCGAGCCGGGGATAGATGCAAGAGCTGCCAAGAAAGAGGAGTCGCTGAGCACCATGGCGATAGGCTGCCTCGACGCAGTTGGCGGCAATCATGAGATTCTCGTAGATGAACTCTGCGGGGAAGGCGTGATTGGCATGGATGCCTCCGACCTTAGCAGCGGCGACCACGACGATCTCTGGCTTATGGGCAGTGAACCAGGCATTGACACTGGCTTGATTCACGAGATCCAGCTCCTGACGGGAGGCCGTGAGTATTTTTGCTTTGTTGTGGCCTGCGGTTTCCAAGGCACGGACAAGTGCGCCGCCAACCATACCCCGGTGACCTGCGATGAAGATGGAAGACTCTGAAGACAAGAAGGACAATGCCATGGGGGCACGATGGCTATTTACCCCGCCGGGTCAAATTCAACCGTGTGAGGTTCATATGGAGCGGGACCGGGGAGGACTGGCAAGCCTCCGGGAAACCCCCTATACGATTGAATAGTCTGGCAAAATAGGGCTTGAACTACAGCTTTCGAATGGAAAGAATGGCGCGTTTTTCCAAGTCTTTGTAAAAAGATGCCTTCAACGACCCGCCGGTGAGTGCGCTCACGAATCCGAAGCCAGGGCAGGCGGGCTTCTGGGAGGAGGGTGTGGCTATAGGAGCCAACCTGTACCTGGACATGCTGGACACGGAGGCGGGAAACCAGTTCTGGCAGCTGGGATTTGGCCT
>JBGGMQ010000935.1:0-2667 GCA_041287975.1 Verrucomicrobium sp.
GAGGAGTTTGGCGAGCTTCTCCAGGGCGTCGAGTTTGCCGGGCATTTTCACCCGTTCGGTGACGGTGCCGGAGCGTTCGGTGCGGGTGTATTCCTGGCAGAGGCGGTGGTCGTCGGCGATCTCGCCGACGGGGGTCTCGATGATCTCGGTGAGATACGCGACGGCCTTCTGGAGGTCGAAGACCGCAGATTCAGCGGCAGCGGCTTTGAGTTCCGTCACGCGGGCCTGGACTTCCGGTCGTTTCATGAGGTCGTTGGAGCAAGAGCGGGCCGTGCTGAGGGAGGACCGGGTGTAAACGGCCTGATAGGCCGCTGCCTGCCCCTCCCCTGCCGCCACCCGCTGGGCGAATTGCTCGTGACGGACATTGTCGAGGACAGGCATAGCGATGCAGTTCATTGAAACTACATCAGGAGACGAAGATTGTCAAGCTCTGACAGGATTAACGAGATTTTTAAGAGATTTACAAGATGGGGAAAGGAGGGTTTAGACAGAATTAACGGAATTTACGGAATTGGGTTCAGCTTCCCTTGATGTGGAGGTCAGAGGTGATTCGCCAGAATTAGAGGCTCTGCATTATTCTGTTAATTCTGTCTAAGAGAATCCCCCCCCAAGGCCCCTTTCCCCATCTTGTTAATCTCATGAAAATCTTGTTAATCCTGTCTAAAAATCACGTCAATCCTGTCTCTAACGGGCGCCCAAATTCTCTGTAAGGAAGCTGAAAAGGTCGGGGTTTTTCACGTCTTTCACGCCGGTGTAGTTGAAGACGTAAGGGACACCGGTGGACTTGAGTTTTTCCACGATCCCGGCACCGAAGCTGGCGGAGTGGGGCGGGTCTTTGAAGGGCTGGCCGAGGGCGGGGACGGAGTCGTAGAAGAGGTACAGGGGTGGATCGTCCGCGGTGACGAGGGCGTAGGGTGAGAACTGGTTGATCCAGGGCAGGAGGCTCTCACGCTGGTTGAGGAACTCCTGGTAGTTGGGCAGCGCAAAGGCGTGGTGGCCGTAGTCGTTGTTGGAGATCCAGTCGCGCATCTGCTTGGGATCAAGCGAAGTCTGGGGGACGAAGGCGAGGACGCACTTCAGCCGGGTGGACTCGCGGGCGATGGGGTCGGTGGCCTTGGGATCAGCCATGTCATCATGCAGGGCGAGCCAGAGGGAGTTGAAGCCGCCGGCAGAGCCACCGCAGCCAGCGATGCGCGTTTTGTCAAAGCCCCACTCGGCGGCTTTGCTGCGGACGAACTGAAGGGCGCGGGCGCAGTCGTCAAGGCAGGCCTTCACTGGCGGGGTGACGCCTTCCTTGATCGCCTCGGGGATGAGGCGGTAGTTGATGCTGACGACGGAGATGCCGGATTCGAGGCTCTTGGCGAGGAAGTCGGGGTTGGCTTTGTCACCATTCATCCAGCCGCCGCCGTGGATGAAGAACAGGAGCGGAGTCCCCTTCCCCCCGGTGCCCGCCATGGCCTCTGGCTTGGGCGTCTTCCAGAAATCCAGGACTTGGCTGGCGTGGGTGCCGTAGGCGACGTTGGCGAGGGTGGGGGTTGGCGGCGGAGTTTGGGCGGGCAGAGTTGCGGAGAGCAGGCCAAGGACAGAAAGCGTGAGAGTGAGGAGGAGTTTCAAGAAGTTTTCAGTTTCAAGTTTTCAGTTTTTCAGCGGTTGAAGGCGGAGGCTCCTTGGATGTTGGGTCGGTTTACGGGTGCAATGACGGGCGGTCAAGGTCCGGATGCATAAGCAGTTCTTTTAGCTTGCGCCTTGCAACTATGTTTTGGGTTGACACGGGTCCCATTGACCGGGTTAGAGAGACAATGACTGCGGGCGTGCTGAGAAACGTTCACGAGGCGATCCGGATGATCCATGCGCATGGATCCGGTGCGCTGCATGAACGTGTCTTCGCAGCGCTGGATCTGTTGTTCGCCCCCTCGCACTATGGGTTCGAGATTTTCTCCAGGGACGGCAGGTCCTATGCGCTGGAGACGAACCTGCCCTTTGCCCACACGCGCATCAGCGGGATCATGGACCGCACGGGGGAGCTGGTGAAGGCGCAGAGCCCGATGTTCGCGCAGCTGGCAGCGGGCGAGACGGAGCCGATGCGCATGAGTGATTTCCTCTCTGTCCGGGAGATCCGGGACACAGCCCTGTACCAGGAGGTGTTCCGCCACATCGGCGTGCTGTACCAGATCGGCATCCCCATTCAGTCAGAGGTCTGCATGGGCGGGCTGACGATCAATCGCGAGCAAGTGGACTACACGCCGGAGGATGCGGCGGTGGCGGCGCTGCTGGCCCCCCAGATCGCGACGGCGTTTGAGGTGGACCTCTACATTCGCAGCCTCAAGGGAGCTCAGGCGGCCACACTCAGGTTGCCCCTGGCCGCGAGTGAGGCGGCTGAAGTGGACGACCTTCTTGACCACCCCCGGCTGCGTCGCCAGGGGCTCTCCCGCCGCGAGTGCGAGGTGCTGCACTGGTTGAGCGAAGGCAAACGGGATGGCGAGATCGCCGTGGTGCTGAACATCAGCGTGCGCACGGTGAACCAGCACGTACTGGCCATCCTGGCAAAGTTACGGGTGGAAACACGGACAGCAGCCGTGGCCGTGGCGATACGGCTTAGACAGGGGTGAGTTGGACCCTTTTTTTAGACAGGATTGACAAGATTTTCATGAGATTAACAAGATGGAT
>JBGGMQ010000936.1:0-4969 GCA_041287975.1 Verrucomicrobium sp.
CTGCCCCCTGGTCTACGATCCCATACCCACCACGAAGCTGATCAGCATCGTGAAAACAGCTGCCTCGGCAGTGGCGGAAGCCATTGCGGAGATGGAAAGGACCGTGGCAGCCGCCTTGGCCACCGCGCCAGTTCCGGTTCCAGCTCCTGTACCCGTGGCGGCGGCCCCTGCGCCTTCGAAGCCCGCCGCTGCTCCAGTTCCAGTGCCTGTCGCCATTCCTGCTGCAACGCCTGCTGCGTCGAAACCTCCGGGTTCCAAACCCTTGGCGGTAAAGCCGCCCGCCCAGGGGATCAAGCCTGGATCAGGGGCCGGGCCATCGGTGGCAGGCGCTCGTCCCGCCGTTGCTGTGCCAGTTGCCCTTCTGGGTGGAAAAGTCCCGGGCAAAGACTCCACCGTTTTGCAGGCGACCCTGGTCTCTGATGAAGACGAAGAGCTGAAGAAGCCGCCCATCCTCAAGCCGGATACGGTTCTTGGCAACTATGTCATCAAGGAGCGCCTCTACGCAGAGGCGGAGAGCGAATCCTACATCGCCGAGCAGCAGGGCATCCGCCGTGAGGTGGTGCTGGTGCTGCTCAAGCCAGAAAAGCTGGCCAATCCAGCGGCCATTTCTGATTTCCAGGACCGGCAGCGGGTGAAAGCCGCGGTGGCACACCCCCGCATCGCTCCTCTCTATGAGGCGCTGCAGATTGACCAGTATCATTTCTACACGCGGGAGATGCCGCACGGACTGACCGTGGACAAGCTGCATGAGCGGGGGGAGAAATTCCCTGAGAAGATCCTCGCCGATGTCATCGGACATATCGCGGAGGCCATGAGCTATGCCACGCACCGTGGCTATCACTACCGCATGCTCTCCGGCCGGGATGTCTTCATCGACAGCGAGCATCAGGCCAGCATCGTGAACGTCTTCCGCCCGGCAGGCAGTCGGACCCGGGATTTCGTCGCGGACACGAAAAAGCTTCTCTACATGCTGCGGACCATTGCGGACGGCCCGCGTGCCCGGCATTTGATTGACGATCTGGTCAAAGAGAACCTCGACTGGGAAGGGCTGCGTCAGCGGGCCCTCGAGTTCCAGGAGGAGTACCGCGAACGCAGCCTGTTGAAGCGTGCGGATACCAAAGAGGCGCACGTCATTGAAGCGGCGCGCCAGTCGCGCTTTCCCGTCTGGGCCTATGCCGTCATCGTTGCCTTGCTCATTGGCTTGGGTGCCGTGATCGTCCAGCGGGGCGTGAACAGCCCGAAGCTCGCGGCTCCAGTGGAGCAGACCATGAAGCTGGTCCCTGAGGGCAAGTTCATCTTCCGTCGGGGTGAGACCAAGGAGTTGCCCGCCTTCTGGATGGACACTCACGAGGTGACCATCGGCCAGTACGCGATGTTCCTTGAGTCGCTGGAAAAGGATGCGGCTCAGGCCAAGTCGTTTGACCATCCAGATCAACCCAAGACCAAGAAGAATCACAAGCCGGAGCGTTGGGAGGCCTATCTGGCCGCCGCTCGCACGGGGGGGTTTTTCAACAACCAGCCCATGGATCTGAACTGTCCCGTGGTGAACGTGGACTGGTGGGACGCCTTCGCCTATGCCAAGTGGCGCGGTCACCGTCTGCCCAGTGAGGAAGAGTGGGAGAAAGGCGCTCGCGGCACGGATGGCCGGGCCTTCCCTTGGGGCAATGAATCCCGGCCCAACGCTGCCAACCTCGGCACAGACTACGACCCGAAAGGGAAGGGTGGCGATGTGGATGGCTACAACTACTGGGCTCCCGTGAACAAGATCGTCGAAGACGTGAGCCCGGAAGGCATCGTGGGCATGGCAGGGAACGTCGAGGAGTGGACCTCCAGCTGGAACAACCATCCTGACTATCCCGATTTGCTCGTGCCCGTAGTGCGTGGGGGCCACTTCGCGCAGAAGTCCCCCAGCAATGTCCTCTCCAGCCGTACCTACGCCCAGTCCGCCTCGGAGGCGACCCTGGCCCGAGGTTTCCGCACCGTCAGCGACAAGGCTCCTCCTGCCGACGAGAGCAAGTCCAAATCCTGACCGTGATGCTCCCTGGTGTTTCGCGTTGAACGCCCGGGCCGCTTCAGTTTCTCAGTTCCCCGCCCGCTGCACCGCAACTTCTGCTTTTCCGCTTGATTCCCATGTTCCAACGATCCTTTCGCACGGTCATTCTCCTCGCCTTGGTGCTGGGAGGTTTTGCCACCAACGTCCAGGCCCAGTTCCTCACGAACGTCACTCTGAACAAGAGCACTTATCTCACCTATGAGACGGTGGAGGCGACGGTGTCGATTCAGAACCGCTCTGGCTCGGATGTGGTGATGGGCGGGCCGAACGGCCTGGCCTGGCTGGCCTTCGATGTGGTCAATCCTGCGGGCAACCAAGTGCCCACGGTTAAAATCAACACCGATGAGAGCATCATCTTCAAGGCGGGTGCCACCATCTCGCGCAAAGTCCTGCTCACAGACACTTATGCCTTCTCGGATTACGGGATGTACACCGTGGCCGCGAGCATCTACCACCCGCCATCGCAGCAGTATTTCATCTCGAACCGCGCCCGCGCCCAGTTTGTAGACGCCCGTCCCCTGGACATTCCCAACCTCTCCTTTGGCGTTCCCACAGGTCTTCCCGGTGCAGGACAGATCCGCAAGTATACCATTTCCGTGCTCCGGGATACCGAGCGCTCCTACATGTATGTCCGCCTCCTGGAAGAAAAGACCGGGTTGAAGCTGGCCACCTTCTCGCTGGGCACATGCATTTTGGTCACTGAGCCGCAGGTGACCGTGGATCGTGAAAACAAGCTGCACATCCTCTTCATGGCGGCCCCGCACATCTACGCACACGTCTGTGTGGACACTCAGGGCAAGGTCATCAAGCGCGCCTACCACAAGGAGATCAAATCTGACCGTCCGGAGCTGGTGGTGCTGAATGACCAGACGATCGGCGTTACTGGCGGTGTCCCTTATGACCCCTCCGCCCCGGTGGTGGATGCCAAACCTCAAGGGCGCTCCATCAAACAACGGCCTCCAGGCCTTTAAGGGGAGTCCGTACCAAGAATTTGATTTGATTTGCGCGACCTGCGGGTCGCGCTTCTTTTTGCCCAGATGTTGGTTCCTCGCGTCTTCCTCCCCCTTGCCGTTGGACTTTCGCTGCTGGGTACGTCCTGCACGACCCCGCCGTTGGACCGCGCGGCTGCGGCCTGGAAGGTGCTGGGCGAAACGGATCCCGGTCCCGTGCGGGCTGAGTATGCGGGCTATGAGTACCGCCAGGCAGTGGCGTCCGTGGTACGCGGCCTGGCGTCTCAACCTCCGGCGAGATGGCCCCGGCAGGTGGAGCTGCCTGGAAAGAACGGGCCCTGGACCCTGCACATTGCCCAAGGGGGGCGCAACATCCACGAGGTCTGGTCTCCGGCCGTGCTTGACGGCGTGCGCATCATCCCGGCGCTGGAGCAGCATCGCCCAGAGAAGATTCAGGTGCATCGTCCCGGTCTGGGCGCCCCTCTGCTCGGCATTCACAAGCCGCGCAAGACGGATGTCGATGCCAAGTTCATTCCCGCCAAAGGCCAGTACCTGCCGGTGACTGCAGCCATCGATTTTCAGGGGCCTTCGCAGGCCACCCTCCACCTGCTTGACCCCCGGGAGGTGGATGCCATGCCGGTCATGGGGCAGGAGCGGCCTTTGGCGGCGGATTTCCTGAAACCCGTGCTCAAGTCCCTCCAGGTTACTAATTTCCTCAAAGCAACGGTGGGCGGCACGCTGCGTCCGGGGAATTTCCTTTCCAAGAACGGCCTCTTCCTCATGGAGCCCTACCGCCGCGACAAGGTGCCGGTAATCTTCATCCACGGCCTCATGGCGGATCCGCACATCTGGAGAGCCCACGCTGCCACCCTCATGGCGGACCCTGATATCGGCCCCCGCATCCAGTGCTGGTACTTCGTCTATCCGACCGGGCTGCCTGTGGTGGCATCTTCAAAATGGTTCCGGGAGGCCCTGGCGGAGTTGAAGTCGCAGGTCGATCCCGATCACAATGATCCCGGCTTCAAGAACATCCTCATCATCGGTCACAGCATGGGGGGGGTGATCGCACGCATGCAGGTGACCAACTCGGGCGACATCTTCTGGAAGACGTGGTTTCAATGCACGCCGGATCAGCTGAAACTGGATGCGGCATCAAAGAAGGAACTGAAGGAAATGCTCTTCTTCAAAGCCAACCCGGATGTGAAGCGGTTGATCTTTATGAACACGCCCCACCACGGGAGCCGCATGGCAGGCAGCTGGTTGGGCCGCTGGGGCTCCTCCCTCGTCCGCAGTCCTGGGGACATGCTGAACCTGGTGTCGCAAGTGGCCACACTGGACCTGGATCGGATCAACCCCAACCGGGGACGTTTTGACACCTTTGGGGTGGACGGTATCAAGTCGCTCCGTCCGGATCATCCCCTCATCATGGACCTCGCGAAGCAGCCCATCCATGCCAAATCGCATTCCATCATCGGGGAGCTGTTTGGCAGTGGGGCAGACCCTTCAAAAAGCAGCGACGGAGTGGTGCCTTACGAGAGCGCTCATCTGGAAGAGGCGGAGTCCGAGATCGTGGTGCCCACATGGCACGGGGATGTGGCCAATCGGTGGACCGTGCGGGAGCTGCGCCGCATTTTGCGGGAGCATTTGAATCTGAAGCCTCTGCCAGTGGACCCAGCGGAGAAGTCCTCTGTGGAATCTTCATCGGGGAGTTTGCAGGGCTCTTGAATGCGGAATGACGAAGGCGGAGACGCTTCTCCCATACTGGGGTGGATCGCTCGGGCGTCAGCAGTGTGGCAGAACCGTCCCGGTCCTTGGTCGCTATTGGGAGGGACGTACGAGCCTCCGTGAAGTTGAGAGTCGTCAACAGAGAAGAGGACCAAGAAGCGAGACGCTTCCCCTCACACTGAGGCGTTGGGCTTCGCTGATGATTGTGGCCTTGCCCGCTTCATCACGGCCAGACGGCGAT
>JBGGMQ010000937.1:0-3574 GCA_041287975.1 Verrucomicrobium sp.
GGCTGATTTTTTAGTGGATACTTCACACTTTGTTGCCTGACCGAGTGGGACACTCGGACTACCTCCTGATGGTCCCGGCAAGATGCCGGAAACTGCACGCCGGAGGTATGCGCTCCCCAGGCATCATTGCTTCGGCAAACCTCAAAGAGTTGCTCGGTTGTCCCAACCGTTCAGTCGCCGAAGGAACCGCGCGAACTTGGGCGGTCAGTTGGCTGATTTTTTGGTAGATACTTCCCGCTTCGCTGCCTGACCGAGTGGGACACTCGGACTACCTTCATGCTTTGTGTCCACTGAAAACGAGCATCAGCCAGCCAACCATTAGCAGCACGCCACCAATGGGGGTGACTGGGCCGAGCCAGGATATCTTGGTCAAACACAGTCCATAGAGGCTTCCACTGAACAAAATCACGCCCAAAAGAAAGCTTCTAAACGCCCAACGAGCCTGCCTTGGCTCCGGGAAGCCAAAGGCCAGCACCAGCATCACAATGGCGTGAAACATCTGGTACAGAACTGCGGTCTTCCAGATCTCAAGCCGCTTCGCTGCAACAACTGCTTCAAGAGTCGCAGACCAATGCTTTTCCAACCCATGCGCCCCCATGGCCCCCAATCCCACGGCGAGAAGTCCCAGGACTGCGGCGATGCGGAGCTTGGTGAGGTCGGCTTTCATGCGTGGGCGGAATCTGTCGCAGGCAAGATTCGCCGCCACCGAAATGTGTCTGAGCGTGGCATTTCGCCACACCTGTCACCGTCAGCCCAATCAGCCGTGCTGCAGGCGCTTCAGCACCACCTGTGCAGCGGTGGCTCCCATGCGCATGGCGGAGTGCATGTTCGGATACTTGAAGCCGCCCTGACGTCCGGTGGACTGAAGATTCGGCACGCTCTTGACCCAGTTCATCACTTTGTCAAAATGGGGCTCAAATCCGAGGCCGAAGATGGGATAGCCCGTCTCACCGTGCAGGATGTTCACCTCCACGACTTGATCGCGCGTGCAGATGTTCTCCAGTTCCAGATCGGAAAAGAGCCGCTCCTTGGCTTCATCGGTGCCATTCCACTTGGCGTCACCGATTTCACAGGTGGTCTCCACAATGAGGACCGTATGGTCTGCAGGCTTGACGACCAGCACGGCATTCTTGGGCTCGCCCACACGGTGAAAGAAACGATCCCGGTAGTAGATGTAGAGCCCGTCGATGCATTTCTCCTTCTTCACGAGCAGGCCGTAAATGGAGATGGGCTTGAAGCGGAGCAGGTGGGAAGCCTCCGTCACCTCAGGCGCGGGGGCGGGGTCGGCCTTCTGCACCAGCCATGGCAGAGGGATCGTGGAAATACACTCGTCACACTCCAGAGTGTGCTCTTCCCCACCCTCCTGGTAGGTGATCGTGGTGACTCGCCCATCAGTGAGCTGCACCTGCTTCACATCGGCATTCAGCACCACCTTGCCTCCATCGGCGGTGATGGCGGCTGCCAGAGCGCGGGGCATGGCTTCGGCACCTGTGCGGGAGTAGTGCAGCGTCTCTTCATGAAGGGCGCTGTCCACTGCCTTCAGACTCTTGTCCTTCACGCCCACCTTGCCCATGGCTTTCTTGATCACGTCCACAGCGCTCAAGCGGGGCATCTTGGTCGTGATGAAGGTGGCGCTCAGCTCGCGGGGGTGAATGCCCCAGTAACGGTGAGTGAAGTCCTTGAAGAAAAATTTGTACAGCGGAGCTCCGTAAAGCTGGATGAGAGCCTCCTCGGCATTCTTTGGATGCCAGGGGACCAATGCCTGACGGATCTGGGCATAGAAGAGCCCGATGGTATAGAAGGCCAGGGTGAAAATCGGGATCCCCTTGATCATGTCCTGGAACTGCAACGGGTAGCGGTAGAAGCTGCCCGCCCAGCGGATTTTGGCATCGAGTTGCACCGGGATGGTCTCGTCGCCCATCAGGGACATGATGTCCTCGTACACCTCTTTGTCGAACTCGTGCAGCATGTGGCAGCCGAGATCGTACCAGTTGCCCCCTCGCTCGTGAGAGGTGGCCAGACCACCAGGCATGGTCCCCTTTTCCAGGATGGTGACAGGAATGCCGAGGCGCGTGAGCACACGCGCGGCATAGAGACCGCACACCCCGCCTCCGAGGATTGCGACATGTTTTTTGACGGGGGTAGCGGCCATCCGGATGTCTTTTGTGCGGTGCGTCGTGGCTCACCTGCGGCGAGCCCGACTGACAGGCGGCGTTTTACTTGCCCTTGAGGACGTCCATTTGCTTGCCCCAGAGCTCAACCATGCGGCTGGCAGGCATGTCAAAGTCATCCCACGTGAGAGGCTGGTCTTTTTTCACCGCACGCTTTAGCACGGGGCGCTCGTTGGACTCCTCTACATCCAGCACACCTTGGGGCATGCGGTTCGCGGCATCTGCCGGGGCAGCCTCTTCGATGAGACCATACACTTCATCACTGCCAATCGCGTGCTCCACGCGGGTACCCACGGCGAGGTCCTTCTTGGCATAGGCGAAGCAGTCCGAAATACGGCCCATGCGTTGTGTGCAGACAGGTTTGTTGTAGAGGGCGGCCAGCGCGGTGGCGCGGGGCGTCTCAAGGTGGCACAGGTGGTACGGACGCAGGAACACGTAGTACGGGTGCTTGTTCGTCACCTTGTAGTAGTTCATGTAGCCCTGCTGGAACTCGCTTTCGCACTTGGCCACGACGTAAACGCCGCCACCGTGCTCCTTGGCACCCAGCACATAGTCCACACGGCCCTGGCCGTTGTATTTGTCAAAGTCGAACAGGTCCACCACATCCTGCATCTTGTTGGCCTTGGGGCCTTCCATGCCGGGAACGAAAGGCGTCAGGCCGTATTCGTTGGCGATGACGGCCATCTCGATATTGAGCTTGGAACCATCGGTGTAGGCGAGACACTGGATCGTGCTCAGGCCAAGTTTCTTGGCGATCTCGACGGTGCCTTCGATATCGCGATGGCGGTCGAGGAAGCCTTTCATGTTGCCAGCCTGGACGATGTCAAAGCCCCACATTTCAATCTCTTCCATCATGCGGGCCAGCACGCCGTGCTGGTCGCCGGCATCGCTCGTGACCACGACGCCCTGTTTCTTGGCCTCGGATTGGAGCAGGTGCCCCAGAATCAGGTCCACTTCGGCATTCATCATCACCACATGCGCCTTCCGCGAGATGGCGGCCATGCAGTAGTCGTAGGCAGCGATGATCGAGTTCGTGGCTTCCACAAAGACATCCACCTGGATCTTGTCGTTGTTCAGAACGCCCATGCTGTCATCGGTCACCACAGTGGGTTTGCCGTATTTGTCAGCCCCTTTCTGGGCGGCGGCGAGATCCTGGTCGGCAATGAACGCGAGGCGCATGCCTGGCGTCCGACCGATCTGGTAGGCGATGCCCGTGCCCATGGCACCGGAGCCAATCAATCCCACCTGGATGGGGCGGCCTTCTTTTTCTCTCTGCTTCAGTTCTTGCAACATGATGGTAGGGCGGGCATTCAACACGGCATCCCTAGGCTGTCAAACGGTATGGAAATGCGTCAAAACGACTGGGAAATGCCCTTGAGACGCTAATTTTCCAGGAATTCGAG
>JBGGMQ010000938.1:0-6309 GCA_041287975.1 Verrucomicrobium sp.
GCGATTCTCGCACGCACTCCAAAGCGACTGCGTCGCCAGGTGGTGTGGGTTGAAGGGTTGGAGATTGTTGATTAGGCTTTCGATGTCATGCGGGAGGGCGCTGTCGGCGGAGTCTCGGTCGACGGCGATTTGGAGATCGCCGCTCGCTGGACGTGGGTGATCTCGCCACGAGGGTGGGGACGGTGCCGAGAGGCGACGCAGCCGACGCAATCAGCCTTATCCTGGTTCGAACCTCAACAGCCCGCGCCAAAGCGGCGATTCTCGCACGCACTCCAAAGCGACTACGTCGCCAGATGTTGGGTACTGTATTTTCTGTGAACTCCTCATCTGCTTCCGACATCGGAGGGCTCTGTCCACGCGGCAGCCCAGTGTGGAAGAAGCGTCTCGCTTCTGGGTCCGCTTGCCTGTTCATCTATCCACGCCCTTTTCGCGCCTTGTCCAGACTAAAAACGCCTCGCAACACCCCCGGCGTTTTTATCCAAACAGGTTCTCAGACCAACGCGTGACTCGCTACATCAAAGGTTTCGTGGTGGAGTGGGATGCGGAGGGATTTCCTTCAAGTGGAATCAATTTTGAGACAGACGCCGACGGTCAAAATGCTTCATTGAATTTGGACAGGTCACGGCGTAAACGCTTCTAGTTATGTCTGACGAGTCTACCCAGTTTCTACCCGCTCCTGACGCATCGCCAGGGCGGTCGGATCCGGGGCGGCTGCGGTGGAGTCCGCCCACCACGGACCACATGGCGCGAATGTTGCCCCAGTATGCCGACTGGGAAACCCTTGGCATGGGGGGCATGGGAGCCGTGTACAAGGCACGCCAGCTATCCCTCGATCGCTGGGTCGCGATCAAGGTGCTGCCTCCTGAGGCGGCGGATGATGAATCCCAATATGTGGCCCGCTTCAAGAACGAGGCCCGCACGATGGCGAGGCTCTCGCATCCGGCCATTGTCGCTGTCCATGACTCGGGAGAGACTGCAGACGGGCAGCTCTACTTTGCCATGGAGTACGTCGATGGCACCGACGTGGCCCGCCTCATCAAGCTGCAGGGGAAGCTGCCGCCCGAGCACGCTCTGGCCGTGGCCGCCCATGTTTGCGACGCGCTGCTCTACGCCCATGAGCAAGGCGTCATCCATCGTGATATCAAGCCCGCCAACGTGCTCATCAACCGGGACGGGCAGGTGAAGGTGGCGGACTTTGGCCTTGCCAAGCTCAACGACCCTAGCCAGGCCAGCAACTTGACGCGGACAGACATGGCTCTGGGCACCCCCGATTTCGTGGCGCCGGAGTCTCTCACGATGGGGATGACGACTGACCACCGGGCGGATCTCTACGCCGTGGGCGTCATGCTCTACAACATGCTCACGGGGGAAATTCCCCGCGGCATGTTCAAGCTACCCTCCATAAAGGTGGGCACGGACCGCAGGTTCGATGACATCATCACCCGGGCCATGGAAAATGACCCACGGGACCGGTACCAGTCCTCCAGCGAAATCCGGCATGATTTGGATCACATTCTCACGGTCCCCATAGTCCTGGCGGACAGCCACGACAATACGCCCGCTGTGCCGGAGAGTATTGTTCCTGCGGATCGCCCGCCGGCATCAAAGCCAGCTCCCGGTGCAGCCCCCAAGCCGCGTCCCCGCCCGGTGACTGTACGGCCCATGCGGCCCAAGAAATCACCCCTGCTGGCCTTTGCTGCCATGGCTGCCTTGGGTGCGGTCCTGGGAGTCGGAGGCTGGTATCTTTTTACCAACAATCCCACCGGAGATCCGGCAAAGGCATCGCCAGCGCCCCCTCCCCAGTCGGGGGTATCCTCGCCGACGTCGACATCGGCATCACCACCGCAGGCAGATCCAGGTTCCAGTGGTGTCACTTTGGGCACTAAGGAGAAGCCCTTCGTCAATTCGCTGGGGCAGGAGTTCGTCTTTGTTCCTGGCACGAAGGTGCAGTTTTGCCGGTGGGAGACGCGGGTCAAAGACTACCAGCCCTTCCTCAAAGAAACTGACCCTCCGACAAGAGTGGCTCCCATTCCCCAGCCGGAGGATCACCCTGTGGTGAGTATCAGTTGGTTTGAGGCCAATTTATTCTGCGATTGGCTCTCCCGCAAGGAGGGCCGGCACTACCGCCTGCCTACAGATGAAGAGTGGAGCTATGCTGTGGGAGTCGGGGACATGGAGGATCCGAAGACCCCCGTCAAGTCGAGGAGCGGCAGGCTGCCCGATGTCTTTCCCTGGGGCACGGCTTGGCCCCCGCCCAAAGGAGCGGTCAACCTCTCCGATGAGTCGGTTCTGCGTTCCACGAACATACCGGCGACTCGCGTCTTGCGAGGCTACGATGACAGCTTTCCATGGACGTCTCCCGTAGGTTCTTTCCCTCCCAATGCACTCGGGATTCATGACTTGGGCGGCAACGTCTGGGAATGGTGCGCCGATTGGTTGGACGAACCTCAGAAGCTGCGCATCGTTCGGGGTGGGTGCTTTGAGAATTACAGCCCCAATTTTATGGCTTCTACCTGTCGTGCGGGCGGTGCTCAGGCTCAATGGACCCACATTTACGGTTTTCGCATTGTCCTGGCCGATGGCAAGGCTCCTTCCCCAAGTACTGCTTTGGAGGTGGAGGAAGTCGCCAAGGCTCCCGCTGCTCTTCCGCCTCTGCCGCCCGCCTCTGAGATCGTCACTTTTGGCACCTCGAAATACCAGTTTGTTCCGGGGCGCATCTCCTGGGCAGACGCCCGGGCTCGCGCCATTGCCCTGGGCGGCCATCTGGCGGTCGTCACCAGTGCAGAGGAGCAGGCTGTGGTCCTCTCCCTGGCTCCTCCCAACACCTTCAACATGGTGTGGTTGGGAGCCACTCGGACCAAGTCACCGAACACTTGGGAGTGGGTGACGGGGGAGCCCTTTGTGTACACGGCGTGGTCGAGGGGGAACCCCTCCTCAACGGGGGCGGGTGACTCGATCACCTTGATGTTTTTCGATGGCAAAGTGCAGTGGAATGACTTTGAAACTTTGGCACATGATACCGGAAGGCTGGACAACTACATCAAAGGCTATGTCGTGGAGTGGGAGGACGCCACCAAGGACCTGACCAGTCTTCCGCCATTGGACCAAGCTCTCGCCCAGCGGCTTGAGACCCTGGAGCGCAGCTTCCAGACCTCCTTCGCTGCGAAGGCTGGTAACAAGTTCGCTGCCTCGGTGAAGATCTTGAGGGATAGCTACGCGGTCAATGGCCTGAGTGCCGCCAGGACCGCGGCCTTGCAGCAGGGGAGGCAGGATGAAGTCGGGCAGCTCGATCTCGAAAAGCAGCGTCTGGAAAAAGGCGCTCTCATTCCGTTGATCGATCCCGAAGGAACTGTCGAATCACTCAAAGGCTTGCGCTCCAAGTACCGGCAAGCGCTCGCGGGTTTCAGGACGGAGCGGATTCGGGAGGCAACGCCTCTCTATGATCTCTATCTTGCCACGCTGGATGGAATCACTACTGAGCTTACTGCCTCCGGAAAGACCGCGGCGTCAGACCTTCAGCACGTAAGGGCCCTGCGCACTGCTATCTCACTTCGCAAGGCCCAACTCGTGGCAGGCCAGGATCCGTGAGAGGGGGCGGCATCCAGTGTGGAAGAAGCGGGGGTGATGGGTTCGCTTGGCGGTTGGGGTCGCTCGCGCAAGAAGCGGAGGTGTTGGCCTCCGCTGACCTCTTGTCTTTCCAGCAGATTCTCTGTCCTCCCGAAAGCGGCGATTCTCGCACGATCTCCAAAGCGACTGCGTCGCCAGGTGGTGTGGGTTGAAGGGTGGGAGATTGCTTCTTCGGCTTTCGATGTCACAAGGGAGGGCACCGCTCCCTGAACGTGGGTGATCTCGCCACGAAGGTGTGGACGGAGCCGAAAGGCCACGCAGCCGACGCAATCAGCCTCATCCTGGTTCGAACCTCAACAGCCCGCACCAAAGCGGCGATTCTCGCACGCACTCCAAAGCGACTTCGTCGCCAGTGGTGAGGGCTGAGGGTTGGAGATTGTTGATTCGGCTTTCGATGTCACACGGGAGGGCGCTGCTCCCTGGACGTGGGTGATCTTGGCCACGAGGGTGGGGACGGGGCCGAGAGGTCACGCAGCCGACGCAATCAGCCATATCCTGGTTCGAGCCTCAACAGCCCGCGCCAAAGCGGCGATTCTCGCACGCACTTATAGTCGGTCCGTAGTTATTCATCAATCGGCGGTCAGGGGCTCCCTCTGAAGCCCCCAGCCGCCGCCGATTGTGAATAACTACGCCCGTGCGCTTTTCGCGTCCGGGAGTTAAAATTGGAGGCCGGGCGGTGGTGCCGCCACCGCCCGGTGCATGCACGCCCCCCCTCACCAATTCACGCACTGAGCGCTCGACGCTTTTTTGGAGAATTTGGGTTGGGGGCGTGTCTCCAGGCTGCGACGAATCCTCAGACGTTTTCGCTCGACGAATCTCTATAAGTACTTCGCTTCAGCCTGGAGCTGCATGCCCCTATTCTCGGCGTTTTAAGTCCCTCTGACAACCTGTTCTTGCGCCATGAAAACATCGCGTACCCACGGTCTGGCGGCAGATACCATGCTGCCCGAATCCTCCCTGCTCATTGCCCCCCCTCCGCCCCGGGTTCATGCCGCCTATATCGGCATCGACTGGGGCGATCAGAAACACGCCTTCTGTTTGCGCGAAACCCATTCCGGGGTCTTGCGCAAAGGCACCGTGACGATGAAACAGATCCAGGAATGGGTCTGCGAGCTGCGTCAAAAGTATGCTCCAGGCAGGCTCATCGTGGCCATGGAAAGCCACCGTGGAGCCTTGCTCTACGCCTTGGCCCAGCACGCTGATTTCATCGACTTGGTCATGGTGCCCACCCGCAGCGCGGCTGAGTATCGCAAAGCCTTCTGTCCCAGCGGGGCGAAGGCAGATGCTCCCGATGCCCACAGCCTGCTGGACATGCTCTACCACCACCAGGACCGGTTTTCCATCTGGCAGCCTGACGATGCGCCCACCCGGCTCATGACCGCGCTCTGCGAAATGCGCCGCCAGACGGTGGACGAACGCACCCGCTTGAGCAACCATCTTACCGCCCGGCTCAAAATGGCCTACCCCGTGGCCTTGGATCTTTGTGAAGCTATTGCCTCGAACCTTGGGCTCGACCTCCTGCAACGTTGGCCCACCATGGCCAGTCTCCAGGCGGCCCGTCCGGAAAAGCTGCGCCAGTTCTTCTACCTACACCATGTGCGCCGCAAAGTGCAAATCGAGCGCCGTCTGGAGCTCATAGCCCAAGCGCAGCCTCTGGTGACCGACCCTGCGGTGCTGGAGCCTTTAGAGCTCGATATCAAACGCCTGGTCAACGAAATGAAAGCACTGCTGCCAGTGCTGGAAGAGTATGACCGGCGCATCGCCGCCGCGTATACCGCCCATCCGGATGCTGCCATCTTCAAGAGCCTGCCTGGAGCCGGTCCAGCGCTGGCGCCACGGCTTCTGTGTGCCCTGGGCAGCCAGCGGGAGCGCTGGCCCAACGCGGGGGCGTTGCAGACCTTCAGCGGGCTCTCACCAGTGATCATCTCAAGCGGCAAAATGCACTCGGTGCAAGTCCGGCGAGCCTGTCCCAAATACCTGCGCCAGACGTTCCACGAGTTCGCCAGCAGTTCGATCCGCTACTGCCAGTGGGCCAGAGGCTACTACGCGAAACTTCGGGCCCAAGGCAAGGCGCACCATACCGCCCTGCGGAGTCTGGCCTGGCGATGGGTCCGCATCATCTGGCGGATCTGGCAGGACCATGCAGTGTACAACGAGACCACCTGTTTGAACGACCGAAAAAGGTATAGGGAAGGAGGCACAACGGCTGCCAAAGTACTGGCCGCCGGATGTGAATAAATCATAAAAAACGCTTGCAGACCAACTCAGACGATCTCCAAAGTCCCGACAAGTCGGGACCAGGGGTTGGGGGTGATGTCGTCGTTTGGAGGTGCAGTCGGCCGGAGAAGTCCTGAGGACGGGCGACTGAGCGGGACAGGAGTCAGGATGCCGACTTTTGAATAGATATTGCTCACCTAGAGAGACTTGGGAGGCTGTAGCGCGTTGACTGGGGGCCGAAGGGGGAGATGGGACGTTTGGAAGATAAGTCGGCAGGGCAAAGCGGTGATTCTCACCGCACTCCAAAGTCCCGACAAGTCGGGACCAGGGGTTGGGGTGATGTCGTCGTTTGGAGGTGCAATCAGCCGGAGAAGTCCTGAGGACGGGCGACTGAGCGAGGCTGGAATATCCCGCCACTTGTTCGCGATAAGCGTGGCTAGCCTGCGAAATAGCCGCCAATGAGGT
>JBGGMQ010000939.1:0-5893 GCA_041287975.1 Verrucomicrobium sp.
CTCGATCGTGATCATAGGTGTGGGCTTCGGTGATCGCTCTTAACTCCACTCCCTTCGCCTCAACGGAAGAGGCAGCTTCGATCAAGATCGCCGCCGCTCCCTCGGTGGCGATGCCTTGGGAGTCAAAGAGCAGGAGAGCCTCATCCGAGATCCAGTCCAGCTCCTCTGCAGCGACCACGAGGCACGCATTCACCAGACCATCCTCCAGCCACTGCGCGGCCAGATCCATGCCGCAGACGAACTGCGCCGAGTCACCCACCAGAGTGTAGTTCATCTCCGGCGAGCCCATGAGGGAGGAAATGTGGCTCGCAGGCGCGTTGTACACTGTCTCGGGGAAAAGGATGGGACTCGCGAGCAGGGGATTCGTCAGTACCTCTGCATAAAAGCGGCGGCTGAACTGCACGCAGCCGCTCATGGTGCAGAAGACGGTGCCCACGCGGAACCTTCCCGCGCGGATCAGCTCCAGGTTGGCCGGGCCCAGCGCCTCCACCGCAGCATGCACCGCATGGCGGGCCGCCGCTGTCGTACGCCGCAGTCGTGGCTGTTTCATCCAATCCGGCACAGCAGGCATGGTCGGCACTTTGCGGAAAGTGCGCTCCGGTGCTCCTTCAGCACGTCGCTCTGTGGCTGTAGGCAGCGGCTCTCCGCTAGCAACGGCATCCGCCAGTGCACGGGCCGACCAGCCTGCGGGGGAGACGGCCCCCCAGCCGGTGATTTGCAGGGACATGGGTGTGTGAGTGCTCATGAAGCGCGCTTCAGCACGAGAGTGGCATTGGCTCCGCCGAAGCCGAATGAATTCGTCAGTACCCAGTTGAGCCGGGCTTCACGGGGCAGGCGGACAAGATCAAAGGTGCAAATGGGGTCAGGCTCCAAAACGGTAGGGGTGGGGGGCACAAAGTTTTCCCGCATGGCGAGGATGCAGATGGCAGTCTCGACCGCCCCAGCTCCTCCTAGAAGGTGGCCAATGCCAGCCTTCGTGCTGCTCACCATCACCTTCGCAACATCGGCACCGGCCCAGCGCTGGATGGCCATGCCCTCTGCCACGTCGTTGAGCGGCGTCCCGGTGCCGTGGGAGTTGATGTAGTCGATTTGCCTTGGCTCGACCATCGCCTCAGCACAAGCGCGGTTCATACTGATGAGAGCCGCCTGCCCTTGAGGGTGCGGTTGAGTGAGGTGATGGAGGTCCGTCGCAGCGCCATAGCCCATCACCTCAGCCAGGATGGTGGCACCACGGCTCACAGCATCCTCATAGCGCTCCAGAGTGAGGATCGCGGCCCCTTCGCCTAGCGCAAGACCATCGCGATTGGCATCAAAGGGACGCGGCAGGGTCGTGCTCAGGGCCTGGAGCGAGTCGAATCCTGCGAAGACCATTTGGGCGAGGGCATCATACCCTCCCGCGATCACACGCCGGGCCCGACCCGTTTTGATGAGGCGAAAGGCCTGCCCGATCGCATTGGCTCCTGAAGCGCAGGCGTTGGAGATGATGGAAACCGGTCCATGCAGGCCCAGGGCATCCGCCAGGAATTGCGCCTGCGTGTGGGGTTGGTACAGCACCACCTTGTGCGGCAGGCTGTGGGTATGCGCAGGCTGCTCTACTTTACTGCGGTAGTAGCTCTCGCCGATCGCCATCGCCCCAGCGCTGGTGCCGAGCACCAGGGGCAGGGGACCCGTCTCCTGGTCCATGTCCCATCCACTCTGTTGCAGAGCTTCGGCACCTGCGTGGACGAGCAGTTTGGAGGCGCGATCAAGGCGGGCGATCTGCCGGGGTGAGAGGCGGGTGGCGGGAAACTCCCCGTCAAAGACGACCTCACCGGCCGTGTGCACCCGCTGCTGCGAGGTGTCGAAGAGCGTGATGTCCCGCAGGGCCAGTCTTCCTTCGCGGAATCCGTCGGCATTCGGTCGCCATCCCGTGCCCATGGAAGTGATGATCCCTGTACCCGTCACAGCCACTCGAAATGGCGCATCAGGTGCAGGGGAGGACGGATAAGGCATGTGTGAATCTCTAGCGAGGGTGAGGGGGCGTCTCAAGGAGGAAGAGTGCAGACGCCCTGAAACTATGGGTGGAAGCGGCCATTCGAGCAGGCCCTACGCCTGTACGTTCATTGTTAATCGCTTCCAGTTGGTGACGAGCTTGTCTGGAGTTAAGGGGGGATCGAAGATTTGTCCTCACCGATCCTGTCAGGATTGACTCTCACATTCGGCATCCAGCCACCCGTGGGGGACGCACCAGACTTGCGCATCGGCATGGATGCGCCTAGAAACCCTGTTGATGCTGTATAAACTCTGGAAGCAAACACTGGCCCGGTACGCTGATTGCGTAGCGGTGACCGATGCCGCTTCCGGCGAGCGATGGACCTTTGCCGATCTTCAGTCAGGGTTGGAGACCCTGTCGCCTCTCCCAGCGGGCAAAGTCCATTGTGTGTCCATGCAGGCTGGAGGCCGTCGTTTCGTTCTGGAGGTGCTACGCGCCTGGCGCGATGCCGCTGTCCTCTGTCCCGTGGAGGGCGAGTTGCCGTCCCTCCTGTCTGGGGCCGTCTTTCCCACAGGCATCTGCCATGTGAAGCTCACCTCCGGCAGCACCGGCCAGCCGCGCTGCATTCTCTTTACCCCTTCGCAGCTCCTGGCAGACGTCACCCAGATCAAGGCGAGCATGGGGCTCGACATTGACTGCCCGAATCTGGCCGTAGTCTCCCTGGCACACAGCTACGGTTTTTCCAATCTCATCCTGCCGCTGCTCTTGCAGGGTCACCCCATGGTGCTGGTTCCAGACCCCATGCCCTCCTCCAAGAGGCAGGCTCATACTCTGGGGAACAAATACACCCTTCCTGCTGTGCCTGCCATGTGGCGGGCCTGGCATCAGGCGGGCCTGCTGAAAGGTGCTCCAATTTCTCTCGCCATCTCCGCGGGTGCCCCCCTGCCTTTGCAGTTGGAGAAGGAGATTTTCGCAGACTCGGGCATCAAGATTCACAACTTCTACGGCTCCAGCGAATGCGGTGGCATCGCCTACGATGCCAGCCAGCAACCTCGTGCGGATGGCAGCTATGCCGGTTCAGCCCTTCACGGCGTCACTTTGAGCCTGGCTTCCGATGGGTGCCTCGTGGTCCAGAGCGCTGCTGCAGGTCAGGCTTACTGGCCTCGCGCGGATGCCCTGCTCGGCGGCAGTCGTTTTGTTACCAGTGATCTCGTGGAGCTCACTTCCGAGGGCGTCTTCATGCGCGGCCGCATGAGTGACACCATCAATATCGCCGGGAGAAAGCTCAACCCCGCCGATGTGGAAGCTGCCCTGCTCGCCTTCGAGGGGGTGCGGCACTGCGTCGTCTTCGGCGTACCCAGTGCCGATGAGTCTCGCTGTGAGGAGGCCGTCGCCTGTGTGAACACCTCCAGCGGCGTGAAGAGCGAGGACCTTGCCCGGTGGATCGGCGAACGCCTGCCCGGCTGGCAGCGCCCCCGAAAATACTGGATCCGGGAAGACCTGGTCCCCAACGCCCGCGGCAAATTCTCCCGTGCCGAATGGCGTGGCAAATTCCTCCAGGCAGGAGTGAATCGCTAACCTGATCTTCGGCGGGTCAGCCGGGAACAACCCGAAGGGTTTCCGTTGGTCCAAGGGGCCAGCACATCTTTTTGCTTTTCCGTCCCTCCGAATTTTGGTTCATTCGTTTGCGGACGCGAAGGAGTGCAGTGATCTTGGCTCTGACGGTCCCCTCTGTCCTCGACCTAACCCCTGGCGGCATCCCCCGGTTCAACACCCGAGTAGTCCCGACTTGCCCTGTCCTGACAGATCCAGAATCCCCCATGTCACGTGCAAGGTTGCGACCTCGGTGTTCGCAACCGATGGCGGCAGCTTGGCTCTGTGAGACGTAGCGCTGACTGGCAATCGGCTTAACCGCCACCGGACAAAAGTTGAAGCCATTTTCCTTGGACTTGGCAGAACGAATGCATTCAGTTGAGGACATCGCCGTTTCTTGGGCTCGCTGTCTTGATGCCTGCCGCGCTCAAGGACGCATACAAGATCGTCCTCACGGCGTACGAATTACCCACTATCTCCCTAGTCGGGAAGTGCAGATGGGAACTGCATTCGCATCCAAGTTCGCAAAGAACTGGGAGTTCGTGGCCCGCCAGCTCTTGAGTACGGACCCGTACGTCAAACTATGTGCCTACGACATTCTTGAAATGATGGCGTGGGATCTCTATTCAAACCACCATGAGGATCCCTTTGGGAATGCGCCAATTGACGGCCCTCATCTATGAGCGAGCCTTGCGCGAGATCAAATCTGATCACCTTTTTCCAGAGTTCCAGGGGGCGACAGTGGGGAGTTCTTGCCGTTTCTCGTTGAGCATGGGTGAGGCCATTGCGCTCGTGAAGGTGCCCCTGCGTCCTTGGCTTCTCCCTGCCCGAGAGCTGTCGAGATTTCGCAAAACGAAGGATCCTTCAACTGTGATCGAGAAAAGGACGGCGGTGAATTGGCGCGCTGCGTCCCAAATCGTCCGCAAGACTTTGGCGGCGCCTCCAGATCGTCCAGCCAGCACCTCAGTGCACTGCCTATGCTTCCTCAATCCCGGGGTGTTCACCAAGATTGTTCTGGAGAATTCCGGAGATGATGACAGTGCAGACGTTGAGGAGGGCATGAATGCGGTTCTCTCTTCACTGCACGTGGTAGTGTTCTGATACGGAGCCCGCTGATGGGAAAAATAGACATTTTTCTTACATGCAGAGTGTAGGGCCAATGCGTCAGTGCGACATGAAGACCTGGGTGCTCTTGGTAATCTGTTCGGGCGGACTGGCTTTTGCAGCAGAGCCAGTGATTGAATTTAATCCGCAGCCCGAGGCGGGAATTCCCCCCGAGGCATTGGAGCAGAGGACGGGGGAGATGAAAGTGGAGCCCGGGTTAACGCTGCCCAAACTGGTTCAGGATGCCATTGAGAAAGTGCAAGTGCGCTATGCAAATCCCAAGGTGTGGACAGACAGGCAACACGCAGATGTAAAAAACTATTTGTCCCGCCTACTCTCCAGTGAGTCGAGTTCCTGTTACGCCTTCCAAATTTGGTCCCAGAGCGTGGGCATTCCCGAGATCGATTGTCTGATCGAGTTCAACCAGGCCTACCTCCAAAGGCTACCTGCCGAGAAAAAGTTTTCCAGAGTTGGGCGCTTGATCATCTGGAAAACAGAAGCCTGCTATCGTGATGGGACGGGGAGGTGGTGGTACGTAAGCAACTACGACAACTATCATCGCTGGCATCCTGATAAAAAGTAGAAATCGAGCCAGGAGCTTGCTTCGCATCTGGAGTGTCAGAGAGTCAACCCATAACGGGCTTTTCTAGGCCCGGTACTTGAGGGGTATGAAATTAGCGCTGTTTGCTTTTTGTTTGGCGACATGGTTGTCCGGCGTCTCTTCGGCAAAAGACGTAATGATCCCGCCTGGGCGTTCCGATGAGCAAGCCAGGCAGGCAAATGTCATTCTCTACTTCGACGGCTTCGAGCGAATCTCCATGGAATGACCCGAAGTCAAAGTAGACTATTTCCCGCTTATCGCAGTTGCTGACAGTATCTTGAGCGTGACACGGCCGCGCCAGATGGTGGTAGTCATCATGAGCAAGAGGACACGCATTTGGCCAGATAATCAGTTCAAAGCAGCGGTCGACGACCTGGAGGCGCGACTCCAGAAGCTGGGTTTCAAGAAGGTCATCTTTCACCTGGCCAGTGGCACTTATCCGACTCCCATCTATCGCGAATGGCCCGCCCCTAAATCCCCGAACCCATGATTGAGCTCCAGCGCCTGGACCACCTCGTACTCACCGTTCGCGATATCGACGTCACGTGTGAATTCTACTCTCGCGTGCTGGGCATGGAGGTGGTGACATTCGGCACTAGCAGGCGAGCATTGAGGTTTGGCCA
>JBGGMQ010000940.1:0-3170 GCA_041287975.1 Verrucomicrobium sp.
CAGCTCGAATGAGGCAAATTTTTCCAGAAGAGGGGCTCCCTGACGGAGGTTGGCCAGGCGGGTGTCGGGAAGGAATTTCACGCCCTTCAGCCGGTTCTGATCTGACAGGAAGTTGAGCCACCCTTTGACTTCTCCGTGATCCGTATCCCACTGCACTTCCCGATTGATGGGCAACACCCGGACAAAATCGGTCGCGGCAACTTCAGAGATCATCCGTGAGCGGTAGACCTGGAAGGAATGAAACCCGGCAGTCCAGCCTGACAAGTGGCCCGCGAGGAGCAGAGCCACCCCGGCAGCAGGGATCGGCAGACGACTGACCGACAAGGGCAGCAGCGACCTCAGGCTGGCATGCCGCCAGAAGGTCGCCACCAGGAAAACGATGCCCAGGACCATGAACATCATGAAGGTCGCATAGCGGGGTGCGAGTGCTGTCTCCAGGAGGGCCTCCATCCGCACCAGACAAATGATGCCGGCATTTCCCACCGCCCAGGCGCAACAAATGATCCACGGCATGGCGGCGCGCCACCCCTCACTGACCCGACACCGCCAGGCGAGCAGTGCCCCGGCCCCCAGGAGCACCAGGGCGAGGAGCCCGCCGGCCCACATGCAAAGTACAACCGCCTCAAGAACGGCCCCCTGCCCCAACGTGTGCCCCAAGAGTACGAGGATATAAGACACCGCCATGAGAGGGCGGGTGGTCACGTCCTCCAGCAGTGCCTCTTTCGGGCCCATGGATGTCGCACTGTGAGTGGCAAACAAGGCCAGCCAGATGACGATGACCATGCCCACACCCCACATGCCGAGGACTGTCATCTTCCTCCGCTGGCTCCAAGGCCGCGGAAGGGCGAACGCCAGCACAGGAAACAGGAGAGGCCCCACGAGGAAACCGGAGCCGAACGAGAAGGCCGCCGCGACACTCAAGGCAAAGGCAGTGATGCCGCGCCATGCCGACCAGACCACCGATGGGCGAAGAAGCGCCAATGCGGCGGCAAGGCAGGCACCCGGGATGAAGTTCTGAAACACAAAATCCCACACCCAGGTGTGCCCCTGGGCTCCTGTGAAGATGGAAAGGTTGGCCAGCAGCATGAGCCCTGGTCCCAAACAAGGCTTGCCCACCAACAGGGGCCGGGCCAGCAGCAGTACTGAGACGGCGATGACGGCCGAAAATGCCCAGGGCAGAAAAGGCAGCACTGACACGTCACCCCCCAGGCCGTGGAGGACGGCAAAATAGAGGAGCTTGCCGACAACGGAGGGGTGCCCGTTGTGAGGTTGAAAGAGGTCCTTCAAACCGTAGTCCCCCTCCGTCCAGGCCTGATACTGAGCGATGTAGGCCCAGGAGTCGTGGTAGGGAATGCGGATTCTATTTTCCGCGATCCACGACAACACCAAAAGGGCCGGCGACCAGGCCAGCAGCCAGAGCACGACTAAAACGACCGTTTGAACGTGTTTGCGGTAGGGAATGTTGGGGAGTCGCTCGAATGCCACGATGCAAGAATCGCAATTCGATGGCCAATGTAAGGGAGAAAATCAAACCTCTGGAGTTGACGATTATTCCTGACCGCGAGAGTAGGCAGCAACATGCGTATTCTTGTCACTGGAGCTTGCGGGTTTGTCGGCAGCCGAATTTTGCGCCGTTTGCGCGCCCTATCAGAGAACTGGACCCTGGTGGGGATGGACAATCTGTGCCGGGCAGGCAGCGAGCAGAACCGCAGCACCCTCAAGACTCTCGGTGTGAAGTTTTTCCATGGTGACGTCCGATCTGCCAGTGACTTTGAGGCGCTGCCTGAAGTGGACTGGGTGATCGACGCGGCGGCGAACCCAAGTGTGCTGGCCGGGGTGGATGGGAAGTCCAGCAGCCGTCAGGTCATCGAGCACAATCTCCTGGGGACGGTGAACATGCTGGAGTTTTGCCGTCGCCACGGCGCGGGATTCATTCTGCTGAGCACGAGCCGGGTTTACGGGATCGAACCACTTTGCAAAATCCCTCTGAAACCCGAAGGGCTGCGATTCGCTGTGGATGAAGGGCAGCCGCTCTTTCAAGGGCTGACGGCGAAGGGAGTGGACGAGACGTTCTGCACCACGCCACCCGTTTCACTGTATGGGGTGAGCAAGAAGATGTCTGAAGATCTGGCTCTGGAGTACGGGAGCACCTTCAAGCTGCCCGTCTACATTAACCGATGTGGCGTGATGGCTGGGGCGGGGCAATTCGGCCGCGCCGATCAAGGGATTGTTGCCTTCTGGATCCACTCCTGGCGGGAAGAGCGGGGCCTACGGTACCTCGGTTTTGGTGGAGAAGGCCGTCAGGTGCGCGATGCACTGCACCCGGATGATTTAGCGGCCCTGCTTTTCAAGCAGGTGCAGGCAGGTGCTTCAGCCACGCAACCGCGATTGCTCAATGTGGCGGGCGGGGTCGAGAGCTCCTTCTCCCTGGCAGAGATGAGCGCCTGGTGTGCAGACCGCTTCGGACGATCGGTCGAGGTGATCAAAGACGGCAGCGAGCGGCCCTTCGACATCGCGTGGTTGCTACTGGACGATGCACGCGCCCGGGCGGCGTGGGATTGGAAGCCGGAAGTGACCCGCGAGCAGTTGTTCGAGGAAGTGGCCGCCTTTGCCGAGAGTCAGCCGGAGTGGATGGCGGTTTCAGCGGGGTAGGTCCAATGGCCCCAGGATGTCGCGGGGAGTAGACCGCAGCAACTCCTTCGGAGTAGCCTCATCCTGTTTCCATACCCAACGTAGGCTCGCTGGAAGCTCGCCCAACGTTGGGCTTGAAGCAATATCCCCTTCGGGGAAGAGGCAAGCCGGGGGATCTCGTCCCCCAAATCCAAGCGCGGACCTTTGATTGGATCTCCTTCCACTTACAGAGAGGCCACGCAGGCGGCGTGGATCTCCTCGAGCGTACGGCGGAGATCGTACTTGTAGTGCCAGTCGGGATAGTGCTGCTGGAACTTGGTGACATCGCTGATGTACCAAATGTGGTCACCGATGCGGTTGTCCTCTTTATAGGACCACTCCAGCTTCTTGCCGCTGATCTCCTCGCACATCTTGATGGCCTCAAGCATGGAGCAGTTGGAGTGGCGGGAGCCGCCGATGTTGTAAACCTCCCCGCTGCGGGGGGCCTTCAGAAAATGCCAGAAGGCATCCACAAGATCATGGCTGTGAATGTTGTCCCG
>JBGGMQ010000941.1:0-2852 GCA_041287975.1 Verrucomicrobium sp.
CAAAGAGGCTGCCCGTTAGATTGAGCGCACGCAGGCTGCCTCCGATCGCGTCGATGTGGCCCACGGCCCTCTCTTCCGTGACGACGCCCGCATCTCCCGCCTCCTCATGGAGTCCGGGCTGAATACACGCTTTTCCTTTGAGGCATTCGTCGTCGGGCCGAACTGCACCTACTCCTGCGCCGTGGCCAAGGCAGTGGCGGAGAAGCCAGGCCGTACTTACAACCCATTGTTCCTGCACGGAGCAGTGGGCTTGGGCAAGACGCACCTCATGCAGGCCATCGGCCGCGAGATCCTGCACAACAAGCCCAAGAAGATCGTCCGCTATGTTACGAGCGAGGCATTCACCAATGAGTACATCGAGGCCCTGCGGCACAGCAAGGTCAGCGCCTTCCGTCAGAAGTATCGGAAAGTGGATGTGCTCCTGATTGATGACATCCAGTTCTTTGCGGGGAAGGGGAGCACCCAGGAGGAGTTCTTTCACACCTTCAATGACCTGTTCAATTCCTTCAAGCAGATCGTTCTGACCAGCGACCGGGCTCCCAGCGAGATCAAAAACCTCGAAGCACGTCTCGTCTCCCGCTTTGAGTGGGGCATGGCAACGCAGATCGAGTCCCCTGACCTCGAGACCCGCACCGCCATTCTTCGGCAGAAGATGATGGACTGGTCCGTGCAGGTCGACGACTGGGTCCTGTCGTTCCTTGCTGAGAATATCCGCACGAACGTCCGTCGTCTGGAGGGGGCTCTCATGCGAGTGGCCGCTCACATTTCCCTCGGCAATGGTGGTCCGCTCACCCAGAGCATCGTGGAGACCTTGCTCCGGGATATCCTGGAGGAGGCGGACGCCAAGGCGGTCACCATCGACTGGATCCAAAAGGTCGTGGCGGAGCATTTCGACATTCGTCTGGCAGACATGACCAGCCACCGCCGCCCGGCGTCGATTGCGATTCCCAGGCAGATTGCCATGCATCTTGCACGGGAATTGACGAAGAGTTCACTCAAGGAAATTGGCGATGCCTTTGGAGGGCGCGATCATGGGACTGTCATCCATGCCTGCAAGTCGGTTTCAACCAAGGCAAATTCTGAAGATTTTCGCCGTACGTTGGGTGTTCTGACGGAAAAAATTAAAAAGATTTCCTGACGGTCTGACCGAGGGTAAAACGAAGGTGACGAAAGGACTTTTTTCTTTCGACACCTTTAGGATTTGCTCCCATTATGCTTGCTTAATTTTTGCCTCTCGCTAAGAGAAGCCGCAAGCCTGACCATGAAATTCTCCATCAGCAAGGAAGCTTTCCTCACCGCGCTCCAACAAGTGCAACATGTCGTCAGTACCCGGACGACTCTCCCGATCCTTTCCAACGTCCTCATCAAGGCGGGCAACGGCCAGTTGCAGTTCGTCACGACGGACTTGGACGTGGGTATCAGTGGTACGGTCGCTGCCGAGGTGGAAGAGGCGGGTGCCACCACCCTCCCTGCGCGCAAACTGGTTTCCATCATCCGCGAACTTCCGACCGATGAGGTGGAAGTCTCTGTGGACGAGCGCAATGTCGCCCACATCCGCAGTGGTCCCAGCTTTTTCAAGGTCATGGGCCTGGCGGCTGACGAATTCCCGCCGCTCCCGACCTTCACAGACGCCCGCGAGTTCAAGCTTGAGCAACGCGTGCTGAAGGATTGCCTCCGCAAGACATCCTACGCCATCTCCACGGATGAGACGCGTTATGTGCTCAACGGCATCCTGTGCGCCTTCAAGGAAAACATGCTGACCATGGTCGCCACCGACGGTCGCCGTCTGGCCATGGTGGAGCAGGAGCTTGAGTTTCCCCAGAGCCACGAGGTGGACATCATCATTCCTACCAAGGCGGTGAATGAGATCCAGCGCCTGCTGGAAGACGAAGGCGAAGTCACCCTCAAGGTGGGCTCCGGCCAGATCGCATTCGACTTGGGTGATTTCTTCCTCGCCAGCAAGCTTATCGAGGGCAACTACCCCAACTACCGTCAGGTCATCCCCGGTGAAGCCCGGGAACGCATCGCTCTCGACCGCGAGCCGCTGCTTCGCACCCTTGGCCGTACCTCGCTGCTTCTGAGTGACAAGTCCAACTCGGTGAAGCTGCACCTGACGAAGGACAACATGGAAGTGGTGGCCAATGCCCCGGACGTGGGCGAGGCTCGCGAAAGTGTCGCCATCAACTACAAAGGGGCGGAAATGACCATCGCCTTCAATCCGGAGTTCTTCATGGCTCCCTTGCGCAATCTCGTCAGCGACGAAGTTTACCTTCACCTCATCGACGAGATCAGCCCCGGAGTGGTGCGGAGTGGAACGAACTTCCTCTACGTGCTCATGCCGATGCGAGTGAATTCCTAACCTCCCTCAACCCCTCCCTCCCAAGATGAAGTCCACGATCCTGTTGCCCTTGCTTAGTGCAGGTGCCTGTTTGGTACTTGCCAATTGCGAGACCGTAAACGATCCGCAGCAGACCATCCGCCAGCGAAACACCGGCTACTCGATGGATAATCCTCCGTCGGCGCAGTCCCGCTACGCAGCGCCAGGAACCGTGTCTTCTTCCACAACGACGGTGGAGACATCGGACCCAGCTTCCATGCCGGTTGAGGCTTCGACGACGACGTCGACCACGGAGACCGTCACCACGACCCCGCCCGAGCCGTCGGCCCCCCCTGTTCCGCCGCCGCCTACCACGGCCAATTCCGTCGGGGCTCCTTCCGCTCCTCAGGGGGCTCCCACCTATGGGAAGATGGTGCCTGGCCGTCCCGGCTTCGTCTACCCTCCAGGTGTCGACGCCAAGCCGGAGAACATGGTGGATGTTCGCGACTTTACCCCTGGCCAGAAAGTGCGTGAC
>JBGGMQ010000942.1:0-3214 GCA_041287975.1 Verrucomicrobium sp.
CCAGTCTTTGTTTGCAGCCCTGGATGGGTGGTGCACCACACGTGCCGGTTCCCCACAATGCTAAGTCCGCTCATCAAAATCGAAATCGATCTCTAACATCAGATGACTCTGACCGTGCTTCGGTCCACGACTCACTGCGACTTGCCCGACCTCTCGCCGCCGCCGCAACGGTAACGGTAACGGTAACGGCGCCGGCGTCAGAAAATCCCTCGGAGTTACTCCGGGGGATTCTTCTTTTTGCCGCCTGACTTGCGCTCCAGCTTGAGCTTCGGCACCCAGACCTCCACGGGTAGCGGTTCCCACCAGGGAGGGGGAATCAGGGCGGGCGGCGCCCAGAGTCCAGCCGCGGCCATGGCTTTGCGCATGTTGTCGACGTGAATGGCCAGTTTGAGGACGTAATCTCGGGCGACCTGGTCGAGGCCGCCGGTGGCGGGCGGAGGTGGTGTCGGCGTAAGCGGTGCACGTGCCCCGTTATTTCCAACGAGCGTCTAAGCTGCTAGGATTTTGGGCCCGAATTTACGCCTTCAAGCTTGAAGCAAAGTCAAGCCCGCGATGGGCGGCAGAGCGCATTGGGCACTGCGCGAAGTTCTGTGCCCACATCCGAGGAGTGAGCAGATGCGCATCCGCCGACGGATGGGTGTCGATCCTCTGGAGTACGTCGATGAGGTAGACCATGGGATCAACTTTGGCCAGGATGCAGCTCTGGATGAGGCTGTAGGCGACCGCCGCATAGCGGGCGCCGGCTTCGGTGAAGTTGAACAGCCAGTTCTTGCGACCGACCACGGTCGGCCGGATCGCTCGTTCCACATGATTCGTGTCGAGTGGGACCTCGGGTCGCTCCAGGAAAACCCACAAGGCCTCGCGCCGGTCCAGCATATACTGGGCGGCTTTCAGGAATGGATTGTTGGGCATGAAAATTGACTCTTCTACTTGCTTACGCAGGTAGGTGAAAAGCGTGTCGACCAGCGGTCGCGATTTCTTTGCCCTTAGCTCTCGCAGTTTTTCTGAGCCCAATTCTGCTTGGCGCTCCACCGCGTAGAGCTGCTGAAAGATCATCAGCACGTTCCGGCAAAGTTCGGGGTAAGATTTCTCGATGTGGACAAAGTTGCGGCGGCTATGAGACCAGCATTGAGCGTGCAGCACGCCTTCCTGGCCGCTGGCATAGCTTTCGTAGACGATGTAGCCGTCGCTCAGCAAAACGCCCTGATAGTTGCCGAGCAAGGCTTTCAGAACTTTGCCGGCTCGGCTCGGCGAGAAGTGGAAAAAAACCTCGTCGTTGGAGCCATAGAAGGCCCAGAAATAACCTTGCTTCATCTTGCCTTTCTCTTTGCCCTGACCCTTCTGCAGGGCAGCCGGCGTCGGCGACTCGTCGACCCCCAGCACAGGACTGGTTAGCACCGATGAGCTCAGGCAGTGGAAAATCGGCTCAAGCAACTCAAGGCTCCGATGGACCTGGCGGGTGAGCGTGCCGCGGTCCAAGAAAATCCCGTGCTGCTCCAGGCGAGCATGCTGCCGATAGAGCGGCAGATGGAATTGGAACTTGTCTACCAACATGCCGGCGAGAAAACTGACATCTGCGCTGCTACCCGGGACCACAGAATTCGGGGCTGCCGGAGTGACCAGCTTGCCGCTGTCCTTCAACTTCCAGGTCTTGGTGACGTGCTTGAGGACGACGTAAGGCGAGCGCTGGGCCAAGCGGTATACGATGTCTTCCGAGACCAGTTCGCGCCGGTCCTCGGGCACGGACGCGATCTTAGGGTCCTCGTTCTCGATGACCTGTATCTCGACGTCGGGTCCGAACCGGAGCTGGCTATCCTGCACGGCGGGTTCAGTCTTCTTCTTGCGCTGCTTGCGCTCATAGTCTCGAACGCTGACGCTGCGAGCGGGAGGTTCGACAGTAGGGACCATCAGCTCGAGGCCCAGCCAAAGCTGGTCACCGAGGCTCAGGAGATCGATCGCACGCTTTTCCGAGAGAGCTCCCCAGGCTTGGCGCAGCAGCCAGTCGATGCGAGCCTGCTGCTCCAGCAACCGCTGTTCCATAGCGCGCTCATGAGCAACCAACTCGGGGCATATCCGCCGGGCCTCAACGAGGGAAATCACCCTGAGTAATTAGGAAGATGAGGTTGAAATTCCTCCAACTGTCATGCCATCCAAAAGCAGGCCCAATCTGTGTTCGTCGAGCTCCATCTGGGGCCCAGCGCCCAGAAAACGAAACTTGCCGTGCTCGAGCCTCTTGTAGACGATGACAAAGCCGGTCCGGTCCCAAAGCAGGCACTTCAAGTGAGTGCCGCTGCGGTTCACAAACACGAAAACGTCGCCGCTCAGCGGGTCCTTCTCGAGCACGGTGCGCACCAAGCCCTCGAGACCCAAGAAGCCTTTGCGCATGTCTACCGGGCAGCTGTAGGCGAAGATACGCCGCGCTCGCTGGAGCAAATTCATCGGGCTAACCCACGGAATCGAAGAATGACGCCGTAGGGTAACTCCACGACCAGGTCGGGCGGCTCTTGAGATTCGGCGGAGATGAACTCAGCTTCTCTCGGCAGCTGGACCTGCACAAAGGCGGGTGGCGCCGCCACAAGAGCAGTTGCCCGCAGCTTTCGGCGCCACATCGCGAAGGTTGCCAAAGCGAGGCCTCTGGAGCGGCAGAACTGCTCCCGGGTCTTACCGCTGGAGTCGAATTGCTCCATCAGCTTCTGCCATTGATCTGGGGTGCGACGGGGTGGCATAAAATTCAAGCTCCTCAGGTTGAAAAGTCCACTCCCTGCATATCTCAAATCATGGCGGGCGAAAAGAACGTGTCAGGCGCACCGCTTACGTGTCGGCGGCGTGACGGGCGGAACGGGCGGCTCCACGTGAGTGCCTCCGGTGAGAAACTGCTCGAGCGCCTGTTGGACGACGTCGCTCACTCCGGTTCCGGTGTGTTGCTGGATGTAGGCGTCCAGACGGGCTTTGAGCTCGTCGGGAAGTGAGGCGGAGATCTTGGCCATGGGGTCCTCCAGGTCGTCAGCTACGAAGTTTTGCGAGTTCGTAGCAAGAATCTGGATGTCCGCCCGAAAGGCTCGGACCACAGCGAAAATCTGAGGGAGGGTCTGATCAATGTCATCCGTGGGAAGTGATTGGATTGTGAAGATGGGGCCGATTTGCCGGCACAACGTGGCGTCTACGCGCAAGCAGGCGGAGGAAGGTCTGACCAGGATGCTAACCGAGTCGTCCG
>JBGGMQ010000943.1:0-5041 GCA_041287975.1 Verrucomicrobium sp.
TCCCCCAATGCCCGCATCCAGGACTCCGCCGATCACGGCGGTTTGCTGATTTTCCCAAGCGATCAGTGGCGTGCTTGTGCCTGTGTGCCAGGCTGTCGTGGCGGCATCCCATGTACCGGAGCCGCCGTTCCATTCCAGCCCGCTGCTAACTGTAAGGTTGTCCAGCCGCATGGTGGTGAGCGCTGTCGTGCCGGGCATGGCGTTCACATAGTAGCCAATACCCGTAATCTGGGCTCCGGCCCCAAAGAGCTGATCGTAGGTCAGAGTGCTGGTGGTGATGGGGGAGATGTCACCTGAAGGTCCCGCCGTCGCGGTCAATTCGTACCAGGATGCCGTCAGCAGATCCGTCGCAGTGGCCAGCGTCGCGCCGTTCGTGCCATGCGGGCTCGTGGTGGTCGCGTACCATTTGGCCGGGTTCACACCATCATCCACTTTCACTGCCAGGCGGTAGTACGCGGGATTGTTCCAGTTCTTTGCCCAAGTCACATAGAGAGACTCGTGATCACCTGGGTTGAATGCTGTGATGCCTTGATCATAGAGCAGGTAGTTTTCTGTCGTGGAGGTATTCGCGGTATGCTGGACGAACAAGTAGTTCCCCGTGCCCGGCCCGGATCCTGAGGATCCTTCAGCCAGAGCAAAAATGCTCGCATTGTTGGGTGCACCTATTGTTGCGCTTCCTGCGCGAATCCCGTTCCAGATTCCCGAGGCTCCAAAGGTACCACCTTGGAAGTTCTCATAGTACACCGTGGCCCCCTCAAGTGTCCGTGCCATGATCAGGCAAAGCGCTAGCCACTTTAAGATCGGGGAAAGGGTGGAGAGCATGTAGGAAGGCGGCTGAAAATTGATTCGGTGGAAAGGCGGGCCTGCAAGCGGCTGAAAACGAGAGGATTGAGACATGTGGGCGAGCAGGGGCCTGCCGATGTCCAGTCATCCGCAGTCCCAATAGGCAATTCACCGCAGCCTTTCGGACAGAAATCGGTGGGAGATTCGCAATTTATGCGGAGGCCCTTGGGTTTGGCCATGCACGTGCCCGTCGTTGAGCAGGACTCTTCGAAAAAACTGAAAGAGCGATCCTCACGCTTCGTTTTCACGCGCCAGTCCACCGCTCAGGTGGCTTGAATGCTGCGCCGCACCTCGCAGTCCAACAGTTTTCCATCCATGAAATTGAATCGCAGGCAACACCTGACCACAGGATTGCGCGCCGTGACAGGCGTGGCAATGGCCGTGACCTTGTCCACCTCGCTCCAAGCAGCAGCACCGGCTGCGGAGACTCCAGCTCCTGTGGTGGCAGCGTCCACTTCGTTGAGCTCGAGCAGTGCCGCGACTCAGGCTCCAAGCACGGCGTTGACACCTGTCACGCCACTCCCGGCCAAGCCCAAAGCAGCGAAGAATCCCAAGCGCGCGGATCGCAACGCCCAGATCACTTTCCTGGAAACTCCGCCTTCCAAAGATCAGCCTTTCAGAGGCAAGGTGGAGCTCCAGGCCGCGACCAGCAAGATTGACTCTCTAGTCACCCAAAAGCTTGCGTCGGAGAAGATCCAGCCCAACGCTCCCGCCTCGGATGAGATCTTCGTTCGCCGCATCTACCTTGATGTCATCGGTCGCGTTCCTACGAAGGCCGAAACCGTGTCCTTCCTGGAGTCCAAGGAGGCCGACAAGCGCCGCTTGCTCATCGACAAGCTCTTGAACAGTGATGGCTACGTGCAGAGCTCCTTCAACTTCTGGGCTGACGTCCTGCGGGTGAAGAACGGCATCGCTCCTGGCGGCCAGGGCCGTGAGGCTGGCGCTGCCTATATCCAGTGGCTCAAGCAGTCCCTCCGGGAGAACAAGCCCTACGATCTGATGGTCCGGGAACTCCTCACCGCTGACGGTGCCACCTATGAAGACGGAGCCATGGGTTTCTACATGCGAGATCTCGGCATGCCCCTGGACAACATGGCGGTGACCACCCAGGTCTTCCTCGACACGCAAATGGTCTGCGCCCAGTGCCACAACCACCCTTTTGATAAGTGGTCCCAGATGGACTACTTCCAGATGGCCGCTCATAGCAACGGCATGGCGGGCTCCAACAATCTGGCCAATGCGGCCGATGTGAACCGCTTCATGACCCAGCAAGGCATCGTGGGTGAAGACCGCCGCCTCATCAACAAGGCCTTCGGCGAGATCCTCTTCCGCCTCCGGTTCAATCACGTTTTCTCTCTGGATCGCACGCTCAAGCTCCCTGGCGACTACCAGTACAAGGACGCGAAGCCCAATGCCTCGGTTGCGCCCATGATCCCTGCTTCCTTCTCCAAGGACGGCAAGATCGTCAAAGACGACCAGCCCCCCATCATTGCCTACTCGCAGTGGATGACCTCCCGCGAGAACCCCCGCTTTACCCTGGTGGTGGCCAACCGCCTTTGGAAGAAAGTCATGGGAATGGGCGTCATTGACCCTGTCGACGAGCTCACAGATTCCACGGTCCCCAGCAACCCTCAGCTCATGGAGTTCCTGGAGCAGACAATGAAGGACGTGAACTACGACATGAAGTCGTACCTCCGCATCCTTCTCAATTCCAAGACCTACCAGCGCGAGGCCTACACCGCTGACGTCGAGCTCGGTGCCCAGTACCACTTCCCCGGGCCCCTCCTGCGCCGCATGTCTGCCGAGCAGATCTGGGATTCCCTTGTCGCCATGGCCAAGGAATCTCCGGATGAGGCCAGCCACGCCACCTATTTGGAGACTCAGCAGCTCCTCACCAAGGTCGAGTGGATGGATCGCACCATCCTCACCCAAACTCCCGCAGAGCTGGTGGAAGGTGCGCGGAAGATCGCCACCTATGGCAAGGAACTCAATGAGGATATTCAGGCCAAAACCGCCGCACTCAAGGCGGGCACCCTGAGTGATGATGAAGTGCGCGAAGCCAAGAAGGCCGCCCGTACCCAGCGGCTCCGCATTTACGAGAAGTCCGACGAGATCGTCTTCAATCAAGGATTCCAGAAGCTCGCTGAGCGCATTCTCAAGGGCGAGTTCGCCGCAGTGGCCAAGGAGACGGATCACGCCTTTGCTGCCCAGATCGAATCTGCCGTGAAGCACTTCGGTCGTGTGCCTACCATGGATGAGGCGCTGGATTTCGTCCTCGCCAGTCAGAAGAAGCAACTCGCCGAGCTGCAGACCGTACAGCGGGATCGCGAAACCGCAGAATGGGACCTCGACACCAAGGACAAGAAGGAGAACTACAAAAAGTTTGCCGACTTCCGCGATCGCTTCCTCGTCCGCGCTGCTGACCTGCGGAACCCTGCGCCCAATGGCCACTTCCTCCGTCTCTACGGTCAAAGTGATCGCGAACTGGTGGAGAACAGCAACCGCGACGCCTCCGTGATGCAGGCGCTCACCATGATGAATGGCGCCTTGTTCCGGAATCTCCTCAGCCCCTTCACCGTCCTCACCCGGGAGGTTCGCAAGGATGGCAAGGATCTCGATGCCGCTATTGATACCATGTACCTCAGCACGCTCAGCCGGCGCGCCACCGCTGAGGAGAAAGCCGTGCTCCGTCCCATGATTGAGCAAAACCCTCTCGAGGGTCGGGGAGATGTCCTCTGGACCATCCTGAATACCCGGCAGTTCCTCTTCATTCAGTAAGGCCCGCGCCCTCTCCTGTTCCTTTTTTCCCGCTCAGTACAGCCCGTCTTTTTTTTGCCCGCCATGAGAACGCTCCTAAATTCCCTGGACCAGCCGACCCGCCGCCAATTCGTCAGCGGCGCGGCCAAGACCTTCCTTGGAGTCTCCTTGCTCAATCAGCTCCAGGGCCGCGCGGTCGCCGCTCCCGGCCTCGGCACTTCTCCCCTCAAGCAGGTCGCCACAGCCCGCAATGTCATCTACCTCTATATGACGGGCGGCATGAGCCATCTGGATACCTTTGATCCCCGTCCGGAAAACAAAGAAGTCACTGGCGATACCGAGGCTATCAAAAGCAAGGCCGACGGCATTCGCATCAGCTCCAGCCTCCCTCTGATGGCCCGGCAGATGGACAAAGTCGCGGTCGTCAATTCCATGACGTCCACGCAGGGAGCGCATGAGCAGGGGCAGTACTACATGCACACCAGCTACACCCTGCGCAGCTCCATCCGCCACCCCGCCATGGGTGCCTGGCTGCAGAAGTTCCAGGAGCGTGGCAATCCCAGCCTTCCCGGCAGCGTCATGATCGGCAATGACAGCCGCCACCCTGGCGCTGGCTTCTTCGAGGCCAAGTACAGCCCTCTCATGGTGAATGATCCCGATGACGGCGTCGCCAACAGCAAGATGAACCCCTGGTTCGCCAGCAGCGAGGATCGCTTCGGCACCCGGCTCGCTGCTGCACGTCAGCTCGACACCGGCTTCGCCCAGAAGTACAACGTCAAAAACGTCCGCGCCTACTCAGACATGTATGACGACGCCGTCCGCATGATGAAGAGCGAGGAACTCAAGGCGTTTGACCTCAGCCAGGAAAATGATGTCCTCCGTGACCGTTACGGCCGCGAATCTTCCTTTGGCCAGGGTTGCCTCCTCGCCCGTCGCCTCGTCGAGCACGGCGTGCGCTTTGTGGAAGTGAGCTTTGGCAGCTGGGACACGCACAATGCCAACTTTATCCGCGTGCCCGAGCTTTGCGAAGAACTCGACTCCGCCCTCAGCACCCTGCTTCTGGATCTGGAGGCCCGCGGACTCCTCAGTGAGACGCTCGTCGTCCTCGCCACCGAGTTCGGCCGCACCCCAGAGATCAATCAGAACGACGGTCGCGATCACCATCCTAAAGCCTTCACCTGCCTCCTTGCTGGCGGCGGCATTCGCGGCGGGCAGATCTACGGGAAGAAGGACGAAAAAGGCTTCGAAGTCGCCGAGAACAAAGTCGACATCCCTGCCTTCAACGCCACCATCGCCTACAGCCTCGGCCTCCCGCTGGATCAAGTCCTTTACTCCCCCAGCAAGCGACCTTTCACCGTCGCAGACAAGGGCCAGCCCCTTACCCAGCTCTTCGGCTAGCCCGGGTCCAGAGCAAACAAGCTCAATTTCCACAAAAGGCCGG
>JBGGMQ010000944.1:0-2742 GCA_041287975.1 Verrucomicrobium sp.
GCCCAGGAGGTGGATATCGGCATCGCCCTGCTGACGAAGAAACCCGAGGCTGGCATGCAGGCACGTGAACTGGCACACATGCCCCTGGTGCTGCTGGTGGCAGAGGGCAGTGGCATTACCAGGGCCGAGGACCTGCTGGGGCGCGACCGCATCGACCTGCCGCTCATCACCTTGGGCGCGGAGGAAGGCGTGTGCCGGGCCTTCCAGGCCGGGCTCCGGGAGCGCGGAGTGGACTGGGTCCCGAGCCTGGAGCTGGGCGGGCTGGATCTGGTGGCCCGCTATGTGAGTGAGGGCTTCGGGGTGGGCGTGAGCCTGCGGCTTCCGGGGTGTGAGCTGCCTGAGGGGGTGCGCGAGCTGCCTCTGGACGGATTTCCCCAATTCACCGTGGCGGCCATCTGGGCAGGCCGGCTTTCCCCGCTGGGCGAGATGTTTACGGAAGTTGCAGCCAGTCTGGCGGGCGAGCTATTTGGCACGTAGCATGCAGGAAACAACTCCGCGCTTGCCGCGCGAAGCGTTTTGAATTTAAACTGCAAATCCGTCATGCGCCTTTTTGCCCGAATACTCTGGATCGCCGCGTTCCTGCTGGCCACCTACTCCTGGATGGTGGCCTTCGAGCATGGCTTCGGGTGGAAGGGCTTCAGCGAAGGATTCCAGACTGAATGGAAGAACCTTGGTTCCGTGCTCAGCGGGAAGGGCCTGGCAGAGGCCCAGCAAAATGCCGCTCCAGCGCCAGCACCTGCTCCGGGCGCAGTTGGGAAACCCTGACCTTCAGCCTCTTTTTCGTCCACCGACCTTTTTGTCACCCGTTTTCCGCAACCCTATTCATCGTTCCAGACATCCATGACCGAAGCCGAACTCCCCCAGCAGCAGAAAAACCTCTGGCTCAAAGGCCAAAGTGCCGTGCAGCTCAAGAACTTCGATTACGCCATCAATCTTCTGCTCCCGGTCGTGAAAGAGTGCCCCATGTTTCTGGACGGGCGCCGCTTGCTACGCCGCGCCGAGGCCGAGCGCACCAGAGGGCAGAAGAAGGGTCTTTTCGGGAGCGGCCTGAGCCTGGGCGGGCTGAAGCTCTCCGGGTCCTCCAAAAAGGAACCGTGGGACGCCATCTACGAGCTCGAGGAAAACGTCTTCCAGAAGGATCCGTACAACGCCAGTGCCAACCAGCAGATGTATGACCAGGCCATGCGCGTGGCGCAGAACGACCTGGCAGCCTTCGCCCTGGAAACGATTCGCGAAGGTCATCCGGGCAACACCAAGAACATGCACGCTCTGGCCCAGCACTACATGGCGCATGAGCAGCCGGAGAAGGCCAGCGATGTGTACCGTCAGATCGTCAAGATGGACAGCACTGACATGGACGCCGTGAAGGGCGAAAAGGATGCGGCTGCCAAGACTTCCATGCTTCGCCAGTGGGCGGGTGGCTTCAATGAATCCAAGAAGGACAAGGATCAGGCCAATCGCGATGAAGCCCGCAACCGCCAGGGCATGACGCGTGATCAGATGGAGTCCGTGCTGGCAGAGTACTTCCGCGAGTACGAGCAGGATCAGAACAACGTGAATACGGTGAAGCGCATCGCGGACATGTACGACCGCATGGATGAGCAGGAGAGCGCGATCCCGTACTACGAGTGGGCGCTCGAGCTCACCCCGGGAGACGTGGCCCTGCAAAATCGCGTGGAGCAGGTACGCAACAAGCTCGCGGAAAAACAAATCCACGCCATGGAGGCGGAGATCGAGTCGAACCCCGACGCGCCAGATCTCGAAGAAAAGCGGGAGAACATCCGGCACATCAAGCGCGAGCGTGCCTCCACCCTGCTGGCCGAGGCCAGGTCCAAGGTGGAACGCAACCCCACGGACAAGACCTACCGCTTCGACCTGGCCACGGTGCTCTTCGCCGTGGAGCAGTATCGCGAGGCGATTCCCGAACTCCAGCATGCGAAGAGCAACCCGCACATCCGCAACAAGGCGCTGCTCATGCTGGGCCGCTGCTTTGCCGCGCTGAACATGAATGACCTGGCCATCAATGCCATGCAGGAGGCAGTGAAGGAAATCGTCGCCTTCAACAACGAGAAGAAGGAGCTGCTGTTTGAACTCGGCCTCGTCTTCGAGAAGGTGAACAAGCACGACGACTATCTCCACTGCATGAAGGAAATCTACAACAACGACTACGGCTATCGCGACGTGGCGAAGCGCGTGGAATCGTCGTACCAGTAGGTCTCGTTTCAGCTTCTGTTCCGCATCACTTTGCGATGAGCGCGACGCACTCCGATGACTTGATGGGGTTGCTGATGACTGCTCTTAGCATGCTGATGGGGCAGATCCCCATGCTGCTGGCTTATGCAGCCGCGCTCATCATCCTGATTGTGCGGTGGAGGCAGGCGCCGCGTGCCTCCATGCTGGCGCTCTGCGGTGTTTTGTTTGGCTTGTTTCTGATGGTGCTGATGCCCCTCCTCTATGCCTGGCTGCCGCGGAGGCATGTTTCAGGAGGCGGTTCGACTGCGGAAATGTCGACCATGGTGGGCATTGTCTCCATCGCAGGATCGATTGCCCATGCTGTGGCCTTCGGTTTTCTCTTCCTCGCCATCTATGCGGATCGCAGGTATCCCAGCCCTCCGCCGCCCGAGTTTTGATTTTGATGGGAACGACGGTCGTTCCTGCGGTGCGTACGTGTTGAGGAGCGAGTGCGCCTGTTCGTGAGCGTTCTATTCCCCACCACATCCATTAAAGCGTTTCAATCAATAC
>JBGGMQ010000945.1:0-2717 GCA_041287975.1 Verrucomicrobium sp.
CCCCCCAATCAGAAACCCAATCCTGTCTAAAAGATCTCAGTAACTCAGTCTCTGTGCCTCTGCGTCTCTGTGGTAAAAATAAGTTATCCTTATCATCTCCGCCTCGTCTAATGGTGTGACGAAAGAGTCACCACCTCCTCATTTAGTCCCCCGGAATCAGGAATATTCTTCAAAAGGCCCTGCCTGATGAAATTCATGATCATCTCCGATACGTTCCCACCGGACATCAACGGTGTGGCACGGACGCTGCAAACTCTGGCCCGTGGTCTCGCACTTCGCGGCCACGAAGTCTCTGTGGTCACGACCACGGAGGTCTCCGGAGGGGAAAATCGTACCCACGGCGTGGATGTGAAGGCCATCAATTCCCTGCCTGTTCCGGGTTACGACGGCATCCGCATGGGCCTCGCCACCCGTCGCTTCTTCCAGCGTCGCATCGGTGACTTCAAGCCGGATGGCATCTACGTCGCGGTGGAGACTCTCATGGGCTGCAATGCCATTCGGGCGGCCCGCCAGTGCGCCAAGCGGGTGGTTTCAGGATTCCACACGAACTTCCACAGCTACTCGGATGACTACCGCCTGCCTTTCTTCAAGAAGGCGGCCATGTGGTACCTCCAGTGGATCCACAACCGCACGGCCCGCACCCTCACTCCCTCCCAGAGCACGGCGGACCAGCTCCGCTCTCTCGGCATCAAAAATGTGGGTGTTCTGGGTCGTGGGGTGGATACAGATCTTTTCACGCCTGCCCGTCGCGATCCAGAGTTGCGCCAGTCCTGGGGGGCGGATGAAAACACCCCCGTCGCTCTTTTCGTGGGTCGCATCGCGGCGGAGAAAAACCTCCCCCTCGCTGTGAAAGCCTTCCAGCGGGTTCAGGAAATCTGCCCCGCTGCCCGCGGCGTTTTCGTGGGAGATGGTCCCAAGGCCGCCTGGCTTCGCGATCATCATCCAGGTTTCACTCACGCGGGAGCCCGCACGGGGGAGGATCTCGCCCGCCACTACGCCAGCGCAGATCTTTTTATCTTCCCGAGCCTGTCAGAGACCTTTGGCAATGTGCTTACCGAGGCCCTTGCCAGCCAGCTTGTCACAGTCAGCTACGACTATGCTGCCGCTCATCAGTTTGTCACCCACGGCAGCAATGGCTTTGTCGCCCCCGAGCGTGATGAGCCGGCGTTCCTTGCAGCTACCGAGCAGGCTCTTGCCCATTGGAATGACGAGAGCCTCCGCACAGCTGCCCGGCAGACGGCGCTCAAGCTTTCCTGGAGCGCCATCGTGGAGCAGTTCGAGCAAGAACTGCTCGGCACCGCTCCCGCCTGAAGCTTCTCCGCACATTTCTTTCTGACTCACCACACCACCCCGTCCACACACCGTTCCCCTCCCTACTACCCATGAAACGAAAACTACGCTTCAAGACCATCTTCATCTCAGATGTGCATTTGGGAGTTCAGGAGTGCAAGGCAGCCCAGGTCAGCCACTTTTTGCGGAATTCGATCTGTGAGAAGCTCGTCCTCAATGGTGACATCATCGACGCCTGGGCGCTGCAACGGGGAGGCAAGTGGACCAAGGCCCACACCCACTTCGTCCGCACCGTCCTGCGCAAGATGGAGAAGGAGAACGTGGAAGTCATCTACACCCGCGGCAATCACGACGACGTCCTGGAGCGCTTCCTGCCCATCTCTCTGGACAACTTCAGCATCGTCTTTGACCACATCCATGAGTCCCCTCATGGCAAGTACCTCGTCGTGCATGGTGATGGCTTTGACCACGTCACGACCAACCACAAGTGGATGGCTGAAGTGGGTGCCGTAGGGTACAACACCCTTCTCAAGGTCAACCGCGCCTTCAATGCCTACCGCCACTGGCGCGGCAAGGAGCCCTTCTCCTTCGCCAAGTGGGTCAAGGCCAAGGTCAAAGGTGCTGTCAGCTTCGTGGGCAAGTACGAGGAGCAACTTCAGCAGCTTGCTCACAGCAAAGGCTGCAAAGGCATCATCTGCGGTCACATTCACACCCCTGCGGACAAGCAGGTCGGCGAGGTGCACTACCTCAACTCCGGCGACTGGGTGGAGTCCATGACTGCCGTCGTGGAGCACCTGGACCGCACCTTCGAAGTCATCACCTACGAAGACTGGTGCCGCCGAGCCAACCGCGAACCCAAAGGCCTTCTCCTCAACACCCCCGACGCCACCGAGCTTGAGGAAGACGCCGAGCTTTCGCTGTCCTCTGCGAACTAGGGGAGGGAAGGCGGCAAATTGGGAAGCCAGAAGCTGTTTGTAGTTCAAACTTCAGTTTGCTCAGTTGGAGTTTCATAGCGCGTTCGAAAACCCCTCGGGCACGCTGTTACGACAATCATCATCGGAGCCCAACTCCAGTGTGGAAGAAGCGTCTCGCTTCTACGTGCGCATGCCTGTTGACGTTGTTCCTGCGGAAGACGTTGTCCCAGTGCAACGACATCGACCTTCGCTTGCCTCTCGCCATCTCAGCCCATCCATCGTTCCCCCGAAAGCGGCGGTTCCCGCACGCACTCCAAAGCTCCTTCGTCGCCAGATGCTGGAAGCGCTGGGTTCGAGGAAGTTGTGTAGGCCTCCGATGTCGCAAGCCGTATGGGCGGGCGTACCAGTCTGCAACTCCCCCTCCTCAACAGCCGGGAACTCTACGCCCCAGCAACCCCAACCGCTCATTCCTCCACTCCAGCACAGAATTCTGTAAATTCCGTTAATTCTGTC
>JBGGMQ010000946.1:0-6183 GCA_041287975.1 Verrucomicrobium sp.
GTGCGGCCGTCCTTGGGATTGAAGATGCGGCTGAGGCGGTTCTTCAGGCCCCAGTCGTACTGGTGGGAGCCCTTGAGGAAAAAGCCAGGTGCAGCCTGGGGGACTTCGGTGAAAAACTCTTTTTCCTTCTTCTCTGCTTTGGTGCCGTCGAGGTCTGCCATGGTCGTGTGGTGGGTGCTAGTCTGGTTAGTTGGGGTTGATGAGAAAAATCGAATCGCGCTGAGGGGCCGTTTTAGGACAAACGGGCCAAAGAAACTACGCCGTGATGTACTCCTTCATTGCGCCGGCGATGACCGTGAAGGACATGGCACCCGCGTCCGGGAAGCCGATGGCTCCTTCGCCGAGGGTCTTGGCGCGGCCGAACTTGGCCACCATGGCCTTGCTGGCCTCCAGCCCTTCAAGGGCGGCGGCCTCCACGGCGATGATCGCGTCCACGAGGGAGGCTCCTGAAACTTCCTGAGCCTTGATCGCGGCAGGCTCCAGGGAGTCGACAATCGTTTTGTCCCCCACGGCAGCGCCGCCACGGGACTTCACTCCATCCAGACCGGCCTGTAGAAGCGCAGCGAGGCTGGCAGCATCAAAGGATTCCTGGCCAGCAAGCGCCTTGCCGCCATTGCGGAACATGGTGCCGAAAATAGCACCGGAAGCTCCGCCCATGCTGCTCATCATGGCCATTCCCACGCTGGAAAAAGCCTTTTCGATGGTCTCGCCATTGATCTTCTCTTTGGCGGCGTTCATCCCGCGCTGCATGCCCAGTCCGTGATCGCCATCGCCGAGGTTCCGGTCCGCTTCGGAAAGCCGGGGTTCATCTGCAATGATGCGATCTGCTACAAGAAGCAGCATCGCTTTGACGTCATCGTTGTTCAGGGATGTCTTGGGCATGGTGGCGCGGATACAAGGCGGGGTGGCGGGGCTTGTCAAATACGCAAACGCGGGACAGGAAGCTTGCCGCATAAATGGGGCAAGATGAAGCAAAAAGTGCTTGGGCGGGGATGGGTGCCCGCTGCATGAGGTGCTGACGCGCAGATTACAGTCGAAAGGGTCGACAAAACGACGCGCCTGCAGCAGGAGTTTTTTCTTTCCTCCAACACATTCTGAGGGGTAGCATGGCAGGATCATGATTTCGCCCCCTTCTCCTGACGATGTGCCAACCGCCAGTCCCGGCGACCACGTCGCCCACCTTGGATCTGAAGGAGATGGCAGAACGGCTACACCTGAACCCGCGACTCGCCCGACGCGGAGCCCTCGTTGGCGCAGGATACTGAGATGGACCCTCATTCTCTCCATTCCCTTGGGAATTATGTTTGCACTGGGAAGGCCCCGCCTGCTGGAAGACCAGGAGTTGAAGGCCGAAGTGCTGAGCCGGTTTCAGTCTAAAAAAGTCGCATCTCTTGAACAAACGGGAATCTCGAAAATCGGCAATGTTTCCGTGCGAGACTATGCAACTGCCCGCACTTTTCCCCTCGTAAACGGAGGAGAGTCCGCTCTAAGAGTCACCCAGGGCGAAGGCAACGGCTTCACTGTTGAGTCCGTTGATCAAGTGAGCGGCGTGGGAAGGGGAAGCGCCACAGTCCTCACCAAAGACGGCTATTTGCTCACCGCTGACCACTGCTTGGGCAAAGAGCGCCCTTACGTCTTCTGCCCCACACCCGATGGCAAAGTAGAAGCTGTTGAGGCTCGCGTGGTGTGGCGACGTGTCGACAAGGACAAAGAGCCTGACTTTGCCATCATTCATGTGCCTAGGACACTGCCCTTCGCATTCCCCATGAGGCAAAGAGATCCAGTCTCTCGTGAAAAGACGATATCAGCAGGCTTTGGGGGCTTCACTGATTCAGTACAATTGTGTGGAGGCACCGCGTTCAAGACTTACGCAAAGGCTGGCACTGGCCACATCGGGAAATGGAAGCGATTCGCTCACAACACTCCGATCATCCCTGGAGACAGCGGAGGGCCGCTGTTTGACAGCGATGGAAATCTCATTGGCATCAACGCCAATGGCAATCTCAAGGTATTGCGCTGGATGGAGACCAACTATCTCCTGCCCATCTATCGTTGGACCGCCCAGATGCCGGAAGAGGGGTGGTTGACCTCGACGATTGAGGCGGATCGCAAACGACAGTCGACAAAGCGATCATAGTCAGGGGTTAGAGCCGATAGAGGTTACTTTTGCTCCGGCGTCGGACTTGCCATCTTCACCAGCTCTTCCGTTAACGGTGCGAACCAGCCGGTGTCCCACCGGTGCCAGACCATCAGATCGGTGAGGTAAAGGTGCGGAAACTGAAGTTGCTCCAGGAGTGCATGCATCCCTTCCACATGACTGCGCCAGTCTTTGCCAACTCCCAGGATGAGGCGTGGCCTACCCTGGAATGAAGCCGTTCGATCCCGGCTGAGGGTGGTGGGCAGCTGCTTGAGGAAGGCCTCTTTGGTTCCATACACTTTGTCGATTCCGATGGGCCCCCACCCCTTGCCTGTGTCATCGCCTTTCAGGAGGAACGGGCTGTCCCAAGTGGCTGCATAGCCGAAAACCTCTGGGTGCCGGAGAAGAAGGGTGCAAGCCCCCCACCCTGACTTGCTGAAGCCAAGCAGCCAGCGGCCCTCCTGCTGGGCCACCGTGGGATAGCGTCGGTCGATCTCAGGGATCAATGTCTGCACCATGAAGTCGTCCTGTCGAATGGTGAGATCGGTGGCGTGATTGCCGTACCACGGAACCACCTTGAAGGAAGGGGCGACGCAGATGACCTGATATTTGTTGGCCACGTCCGCCTTTTTAGCCTCGGCCATGCCATTGCCGAATCGGTACGAACCCTCCGGCTCCACGGGGAGCACATAGAGCACGGGGTAGCGCTTTTCCCGATCAAGTGGATCCGGAAGGATGACCTGGACAGAGGTGGAACCTGATTGGCAGGGCGAACTCAACCCGAAATGCCAGCAGCCGGTGGCTGGATCGTACCGGGAGTCCGCGGAGCGATCTGCGGCGGGCGATTCTGCACGAACTGAGCCCAGGACTCCGATGACCCAGCAGATCACGAGCGGGGCACCCAAAACCGCGGATAGAGATGAGAATGGCATGGCTGAATGAAACTCGTTCTCCAGTAGATTGCCTTTCCCTCGTCCAGCGGAAAAGCTTTTTCTGGCAACCACCACGGCCTATCGATAAACTAGCCATTCCTTCCTCAAAAATCGTGGTCATGACCAGCCCGCCCCTACCCAACTCCAATTTTCATGACAACGGTCCCTCCCTCCGCTCCGTGGACATCGGACTTCGGTGGTTGCTGACATTTGTCATCCTGGCGCTCCTGTTCTTTTGCATGAAGACTCTCATCAAAGTCCCGCAAATGGAGAAGATCTTCGAGGACATGCTCGGCAGTCGCAGCAAGTTGCCAACGATCACACAGTGGTTTATCCAGGCACATCCAGCTACTTTGCTGGCACCTTTGGTGGCGGCATGCGCGGGATTGCCTGCCGTCTGGCTAATCCCAAAGGCATCCACAGCTTACCTTGTCGGTGGCTTGGCGGCACTTGGGTTGGCTGTTCTCCTGGGGCTGGCAGAATTGGCGTTCCAGACGCCGCTCTTGTACATCATACAGGGCATTAACGGGCTCCAGTGAAGATGCAAACCCTGGGGGGAGGAATTCGCGACGAGCCACCTTTACTTCGAAAAGACCGACGCCCCTTTGAGGACTATCCGGGCGACCACCTCTGTCTCCGTCTCCCCGATCTGAAAACTTTGGGCGTCTCCGTAGTAGAGCTGCAAAGAACGACGGACGATATCAAGCCCTGCTCCTGACGGGCGGAGGATGTCGGCGGTGATGGGGTTGCGCCAACGTCCGGTGTTGTGCACCTCAATAAAGAGATGCTCCCCTTCCAGACCGCACTTCACGGTGACGAGGATCGGCCCCGTCCGATGGGTGGCGCGACCATACTTGATGGCATTCTCCACCAGAGGCTGGATGAAGATGCCTGGTACCATGAAGTCCCGCACCCGGTCGTCCACATCGATCTTGAATTCAAGAGACTCGACAAAACGAAATTTCTGCAGTTTCAAAAATGAATCCAGAGCATCGAGCTCCGCGCCCAACTTGACCAGCATGCCTTGGCGATGGGCCAGCGAGTAACGCAGGTATTCGCTGAGGTTCTCAATCATGGCCATGACCGTAGGGTGCTCTGAGAAGGACACCATGGTATTCAGCACATTGAAGAGAAAGTGGGGGCTAAGCTGAGAGCGTAACATCAGCGTTTCCGCATCCTGCCTTCGGGCCTCCGCTCGCATCAGTTCCATGTGGCGCATCCGGCTGATGACGGTCAGCTTGATGGCGAAGTAGAGAAGGCTCCAGACAGAGTAGAGAGCCGTGCGAGCCCAGATGCCAAAGACCAGATAGGTGCCAGTAGCAATCGAGGGAGCACCGACGCCCATGCCCCGGTAGAGGTAGTAGCCCCCAATCATATCCATCGCCCCGAGAGCGATGGAAAAGCCGATAAGCCAGGGGGCGAGCCCCATGGGGCCGAGATCCTTCAACCAGGTTCGACGGTAAATTTCCCGTAGACCGAGGGTGGCGAGAAATCCAAAACCGTCCTTCACCAACATGACTGTCAAAACAAAGTCGAAGTTGGGATGGATGGCCAACCGCGACGGAATCATGCTGAGGCTGTACAGCAGCCAGCCCGCAATCTGAAGTCGCCAGAAGAGTTTGGAAAGGTCTTGCATGAATGATGAACCCTTCCCTCTCATCGTCAAATCCGCTCAAAATGTAAAGGAGCAAGGGAGGCGAATTGCGAGCGCACCATGCCTGGACGCACGAATGGGAATGATCTCCCAAACTTGGGACTTTCCCGGCTCCATAGGGATCCCCTCGAATGCCCTGTTTGGGGCCGCTCCATGTCTCCGCAGTGGGAATGCCTGCTTGCTGGAGAGGAGACTGCTGCCCTCATTGATTGAGCTCATGCACAGGCTCCCACGCCTCACTCCCTTGTTGAAAAGGGTGGACCCGCTGTACCGGAGGATGCCGACCGGCAGCGTCTGACCGCATCACTTGCGGAAGATGAAATAGACGGCGCCGCACATGCACAGCGCTGCCCAGAGGTAGTCCCACTTCAGCGGTTGTTTCATATACAGGAGCACGAAGGGCACAAAGACGGTGAGGGTGATCACCTCCTGCAAAATCTTCAACTGAGGCAGGGAGAACTCTGTGCTGCCAATACGGTTAGCCGGCACCTGCAGAATGTACTCAAAGAATGCGATTCCCCAGCTGAAAAGGGCGGCGATGATCCAGGGCTTGCTTTTGAGATCCTTGAGATGGGCATACCAGGCGAACGTCATGAAGACGTTCGAGGCCGTCAGGAGAAGGATCGTCTTAAGCGCAACCGGAGACATGAGGGATGAATACGCGGGAGCACGGGATTGTCCAACGGTGCCCCCAACGTTCGGTCAAATATGGCGGATCATTCCGGCCACTGCAGGTTAAGGCTTACTTCGTCGAACGTGCCGCTGGGCTGATCCACACCGCCTCAGCATTGTTGTTGACGAAGTCCTTCCGTACGGGCTCTTCCTGTACGGTGAGCAGGATGTGGTCGAATGCGGTGCGGAAGAGTTTCAAGGGAGGGCTGGGGGTGTCCACTCCACGGGTGGTCTCACCTTTGCCACGATGGGACACGGTGGCCAGAAGTCGGATGTCGCCCAGATAGGCCCCCGAGGGTTTGACACCCTCCACATAGAAGGACCGCGGGATGATGCTGGGGAGATTGGCGGGATAACGATCGGAGCTGATGGCGAACTCAATGAGTCGCATTTGGGGATTCCCCGAGTCGAGCAACAGCTCGGTGCGTGCCGCATCTCGCCAGACCCTGACACGCCCGACCGCCTGTTGCTCCTCCTCGAAGGATCTGAACTCCCCGGACTCTGCCGCACGATTGATCCCGCAGATCCCGCAGATCTCCAGACCCACGACAACATCGCCCTCGAAATCCACGCGGTAGGGCTTCATTTCCATGACAATCTTAGACATCTCCCCCTCACCCAGGATGAGGCCAGGAGGTGTGCTCTCGAAGGCCCCTTGATCTTGCGGATCATTTTGACGGATGTTGCCGTCGTAGTTGAGATCGGCATCCATGTCGATGCGAGCGATGCGGCGGCTTAGATCCCGATAGCGGTTGAGCTTCTGGCCATAGTACGGGTGGAAATCGCCA
>JBGGMQ010000947.1:0-9741 GCA_041287975.1 Verrucomicrobium sp.
GTTCTTTCGTTACAGCATCACGGAGCATGGGGGGCGGTGGGAAACCATTCTCCCGCTTCGCATTGATCTGGCGAAGTGCGAGCTGACCAAGAGCCAGCGGCGGGTGCTCCGCCGCAATGGTGATCTCTCCGCCACTTGGGCTCCCGCTGCCATCACGGAGGAAACGGAGCGCCTCTTCCAGCGGCACAAAGCCCGGTTCAAGGACAACATCCCCGAGAGCCTCGTGAATTTCCTCGGTCCTGATCCCGCTGAAGGTCCATGCCAGTGCCTGGAGCTCCAATGCCGTTCTGAAGGTCGCCTCGTCGCCTGTAGCTATCTGGACATCGGCCACACTTCCGTATCAGCCGTCTACGGTTCCTTTGAGCCGGACGACGCCCGTCGCAGCCCTGGCATCCTCACCTTGTTGCTGGAGATCGAGTGGGCCCGCCAGCAGGGATTCAGGTATCACTACCCCGGCTACGCCATGGTTGGCCCCAGTCACTACGACTATAAGAAGCAGTTCCACGGTCTCGAGGCCTACGACTGGGCCGCCGAGGAATGGAGAGTCGTGGAACGATCAAAGCAGGACGAAGCAGAGTTATAGCCGTCAGTCGGTCAGTGTGGCAGAAGTGTCTCGCTTCTGGGTCGCCACAGCCGCAGCCACCCCAACTCCCCAAGCACCTGAGCCTTACGGTCGCAGCCTTGCAACACATCTTCTCCTCCCAACGCTTGCCCCGACACAGGCATCTGTGGTAAAAAGGACCTCCCATGCAAACCCACTGGCTGCAGCCCCTCACTTCGCTGCTGATGGCCGTTGGGGCGTTCGCCGCATGGCCGCTAGAGGCCCAGGTTCCTTCCGCTGCAGCCCCCGCTCCCTCTGCTCCCCCAGTGAACGCTGCCTCCTTCGGGGCTGCCTGCCAGGAGGGCAATCTCCCGGTGGTGGAGCAGGCCCTCGCTCAGGGACTGGAGCCTCTGAAGTCGCGCAAGCCCAGCGAACTCTGTCCGTTCTTCCAGGCGGTGCAGTACGGACAATACGACGTCATTCGTCGGTTGCTGCTTGCCGGTGTGCCGGTGAATGCCGCCGATGCCGGGGGCCGCACCGCCCTCTCCGTGGCTTGTGACGGGATGGCCGGCCCCAAGGGCAACAACGAAGCCGTGAAGTGGATCGTCCGCCTGTTGATTCGTCACGGTGCAGATGTGAATGCTCACGGGGGCGTGGCCCTGACTGCTGCTTCGACATACTCCTTTAGCTTCTTAAAGGACTTGGTGGAGGCTGGTGGCAAACCCAAGATTTCGGATCTCATTCACGCGGTGAAACGGGACGATCTGCCCATGGCAGACTTCCTGATCGAGAAAGGAGGGGATCCCCAACCGGCATTCCAGAATGGGCTGCCTCTGATGCTGGAGGTGAAAAGCCTGCCCATGCTGGAGCGGGTGGCAAAACTTGGCTTTGATTTCAAGGCTCCGGAATACCAGCGAGGCTATGTCCTCTACACACGGCCCGTTGCACCGGAGATGTTTGATAAATTCCTCGAACTAGGATTCGATGTCAACGGTGCCAACGCAGCAGGGCGAACCGCGTTGCACTTGATCAATTCAATTCAGGGACGGGCGGTCGACTGGCTCCTGAGCCACGGGGCTCAAGTGAACGCGAAAGACTCCGATGGTGTGACGCCCATGATGGTTGCGGCGACGGGACCAGACGGCAGTGAGTTTGTCGTGAGAGAACTGATGGAGCAGGGAGGTGATCCGCTGCTGACAGACAACGCGGGTCTCAATGTATTGGAGCAGTGCATCACTACAGGCAGGTGGCCGGCAGTGCTCGTGCTTTTGCAGGCGCAGCTCCGTCCTCGCGATCCTGTGCTTGCCGTTCAAAGATTGTTCACTGACTCTCTGGAGGGCAATACCAAGGACCTGCTTTTGCGGCGGCTCGTCAAAGCCATGCTTCCCCTCCTGCCCTCGATGCAAGATATCAAGGTCGGCGGGCAGCCGCTGCTGGTCTGTTCGGCTTTTCTCAATGACACTGCCCTTGCCGAAAACTTGATCCTGGCCGGAGCGGACATCAACGGGGTGGACAACTTGGGGCGTACGCCACTCATGTGGGCAGAAATCCTGGGGGCATCCCGGCTTAAACAAACGCTGGTCGAGAATGGCGCCAACCAGGGGATTTTGGATGCACAAGGAAAAACGGCTGTGGATCATGCGAAGGATCGTGAACAGAGGGGGGCGCCATACTTGTTGAAAAACAGCGTCGACGACGGCAGTGCCAAGGGCGGGGGAGCGGGGGATGAGGTGAGTGCGCTGGATAGTTTCCAAGCGATTGCACTGGGAAACACCAACCAGCTCAAACGAATCATCGAGACGAGTCCAGCATCCCTGCTTGAGTGGAGAGCAGGCCTTCGTCCTATTCAACTTGCTACAGCCTTGGGACACACAGAGATGGTGGCACTCCTCCACAAAAAGGGCAGTTCACTCACTGACACGGACGCCTTCGGGCGCACGTTGATGTATCTAGCCGTTGTGGGCAATCACCCAACTTTGGTGGGCTGGCTGCTGGACAACGTGTCCAAAACAAGCCACGACGATTCCTTCAAGCGCGCCGCGACCATGGCCTTGAAAACGGGATGTTCCGCAGTGTTGTTTGAGCTGTCGCAGCGCGGATGGAAGCCCAAGTCGATCGAGGAGACCTACGAGGCTGTATCCATCGCGGTGGAGGACAAGGATTTGCAATTCTTGCGCGTCCTCCTTCCGCCCGCAGCCTGCCCTCTTGAGGCGTTCGAACCTGAACACGACTGGAAACGAGTCGTGTACTCCCTGCTGAGCAAGGCGGTCGAGGCAGACGATCCAGAAGTGCTCAAGCTGGTGGTGACCGCCTTTCCTCAAGCCTTGCACCCCGACCTGAAGCCGTATTTTCAGACGGCCTTCGTTCACGCGGTGGAATCTGACCGGGCCCGTCTCATACCCATTTTCCTCGATGTGTTGAATCTAGACCCCAATGAATCTTGGACTCCAGGGCTCATCCCCAATATCAATTTGATGGGCAAACAAGGTTTGCTGGATGACGAGTACAAATTCCGGTCACGATTGGGAGACGCCGTAGTCCATGGGAATATCGATACGATCAAGATGCTGCTGGCGTCAGGAGCCTCTGTAAAGGCATCATGGAATGATGACGAGAGCCTGATGCTGAGCGCAACAAAGAGAGGGGATGCCAGCATCATCAGGTTGCTCATGGAGCACTCTGCTGACGTCAACGAAACCGGCAGACCTCAGCGGGTGACGCCGCTTATGACTGCTGTCGAGGCGAACCGTCACGATCTCGTAGAACTCCTCCTCGCCGGTGGTGCAGACCTGGACGTCAGAAACAGGACGGGTCAGTCTGCGCTTGATTTGGCGAAAGAACTGGTCCTGGATCGGATGGCACGCAACCTTGAAGAATCGCAGAAGCGCCTTCAACAGGAGTGATCACGGATTTCGGGGCAATTCCACAAATGTCGTCATGAGTCTGTCAGTTTCCTCATGCCCGTCACCGCGTTTCAATCTCCAGGCCAGGGCCATCCAGCCATCGTTGCTGGCCAGTTGAACCTCCGTGTATTCATTTACTTCAGCATTGAGAAGCTGGTGCTGAATCTCTCCGGTTGTGGGATCCAGACTGCTGAGCACGAGCTTCAGGTCCAACGGGGGTAGAGGTTCCCTCTCGTCACTGTCGGTCGTGTCGATCGGCCATTCCACTGGTCCCCGTACCCAGGCTACCCACCATCGTCCTTGGGACCAGATGGCTGCAGAAGCGGAAGGGGGGCCTCCCCGCGAAGTCCGTGACCACCCTAGTCTGGCGAGTTTGGCCGGCTGGAACCCTTTGCGATCAACATGGGCCACCCATAGGTCGCTGTAGCCCCTGTAACGTTGCTCCATCGGAGGCAGTTTGGTGCAGACGATGCCGATGCCTTGATCCGTCACGCTGGCGAGGTGGCAGTATTCAATCTGATTTGCATCTAAAGGCAGGGGCATCCAATGGAGTTTGCCATGAGTCCAGTCGGACAGGAAAAAGGAGCTCGATTTCTCGTGATAGTCCTGGCCCACCCAGAATCCATTCGTGATGGTCTCTCCCGAGGAGCCTCTTTTTTGTTCAAAGCGTTGCTCGATGCGATGACGAGGAATCAACACTTTACCATCTTTGCTGTACACGATCCGCCAGAAGCGGATGAAAAATTCTCCGGCCGGCGATCTCCGACGCTCGGTGAAGTCCAGCACGAAGGTGTCTCCCATTGCCCGGAAGACCGGCGACACCTCACCCAACGGGTCTGTCATGGCAGGGGCTTTCACTGGCCAGAGGCCAGACAGCACGAGCAACACCATCCCCAGGCGTCTGCCCAAGCACCTGATGGCGCGGATCGCCGGATGGATTTGCGTGGAGGTGCTGGTCATGACGTCCTGGAAGTCTAGTGGAGGTCCGTTCGGCTCGGCAAGCTCAGCTTTTGCCCCCCCTCAATCAGTGCAGCAGAAGCACCCCGCTTGGCCTCCCTCACGCCCCTTGATCATCCAACCGCCAGAGCACCTGCTGATGCGAAGGGAACGGGCCGCTAGGCAATGCCTCCGTGAATCGTGGCAGTTTGATTTTCAAACGTGTGGGCTCGGCTCCACCCGGCAGACTGGTGATCACACTCAGCACTCCAAGCGTGGTTTGCCAGAGGTCGCCGGTCGGGGCTTTGACGGCCAATCCTTCCCGGTAGCGCACCTCTTCTTGTTTGCCAGAAGTGTAGTGGGACACGCCAGCGACATCCAGCCGCATAGTGCGGTCTGCTGCCGACGGGGGTGCAGGGAAGGGGGCCTCCACGACACCATACTCGGCGGGTCCAAACGGAATCTGCAGGCCGATGGGATCCATTTTGACCCGGCCGATCAGTTCCTTGGTCGGGCGGACATAGATTTGAGCTACTCCTTCGCCTTTGAACCGGTTTTGGTAGGCAATGCACAAAGCCAGACCATGGGGTTGTTGGATGACCCCGGCGACGAAAGTGAATCCACCCACCTCAAGGCGTTGACCTCCGTGCTTCGCCAGATGGTCGGGAGCTTTGTCTTTTCGCAATTCGTTGCGAACCAGCAGGGCAATCAGAGTTAAAGTGAGCAACGTAGTGGCTGTACGAAAAAGCCACGGGGATGCATCGCCTTCAACATGGGGTGTCAGCCATGCGAAGCTACAGGCGATCGCCGCCAAAATGACAAGAAGTTGAACGATGGCTTTGACGCTTGGATGCATGAGGTCTCTGGGAGTAGGGGAGACCGCGACTCATGCCAGCGCCGCCTCGGCACTTGCACCGGCCGTTTGGCCCTCTGTCAACTTTGGGCAAATCCCCGCCACTGGTCTCACCTCCACCGTCAGCCCATACTTCAAGCTTGGGCAGTTCTTGGCGATGGCCGTCGCTTCTTCAATATCGTCCACATCGAGAAGGAAAAAACCACCCACAGCCTCGATCGATTCTGCGAAAGGGCCGTCGACGGTGCGTCCGCCGGAGCTGGAAACCATGCGGCCTCCGCGTTCCAGCGGTCTGCCCGTCACCATCTTGCCGTTCTTGGCGATTCCGTCATACCAGGCATTCCACTGTTCCAGCAGTTGCTCACGCTGTTCGGCGCTCATCACCAGGTAGTTCATGGTATTGTCACGAAAAATCAACATGTGCTGATTCGAGGTGGCGTCAGGGGACATGGACATAGTGTTTCTCCTTGAGTTTAAAGGGTTGGAAGAGGGGATCTCAGTGACAATGACGAACAAGTTGGGGGATGCCGGGACAAAAAGGTCCGAATATTCTGCCCCCAATGTCCGATTCAGAAAAGCTCATTCGTCAGATCAGGGTAAGGCTGGGAAAGTTTCCCGGTCAGAGTTAAAAAGTCAACGAGTCCAACTCACCCCACTCAAACTCAAAACCAACTGCCATGGAAACTGCCACACTGTCCCCCGAAACGAAGGCCCAGCCCCAGCAGCCTGTTATGCGTACCGTCACCCCGCACCTCATCTGCGCGGGTGCGTCGGATGCGATTGAATTCTACAAGAAGGCTTTTGGAGCTACTGAAACCTTCCGCCTGCCCGGCCCTGACGGTCGCCTCATGCACGGCTCCGTCCAGATCGGTGACTCCACCGTCATGCTTGTGGATGAGATGCCGGAATGGGGCGCTCTGGGGCCCAAGGCCCTTGGCGGCTCCTCCGTCACCGTTCACCTTCAGGTGGACGATGCTGACGCCTGGTTCAAGCGCGCTGTCGACGCCGGTGCCAAAGTCTTGATGCCCCTCGAAGACGCCTTCTGGGGCGATCGCTACGGCAAGGTGGAAGATCCGTTTGGTCACCACTGGTCCATTGCCACCCAGCTTCGGGTGCTCACCCCGGAAGAACTCAAGGAAGCGGCTGCAGGCGCCTGTTGCGGCCAGTAGACGGGCCCTGGGAATTTGGTTCTATCCCATTCTGAGGCGTGCCGGATTTCCGGCGCGCCTTTTTGCTGCATGGCATGCGGCCCGAGTTCTACTCTGGCAGGTTCTTCTTCACCACCTCCGCCATGTGATCAGACGACTTGGCGTAAACTCGTGCCCCTTTCTTGAAGATCTTGTTCAGCAGCTTCCCCCGCTTTTCCTCCAGCAGCTCTTGTGTTGGCTCATCGATCTCGCGGGCCTTCGTGTACACATCGAGGTCATGGGCGCGGCCTAGCAACGAACTGAGTCTCCGTGTGCGGCGCAGCCGCCGGGGATGCCCCAGCCAGACGTAGAGCGCCAGTGTCTGGTAGTAGTGGTCTTTCACGCTCTTGCGCCACTCATGCAGGGATTCCATGGTGGGATTCTCCTCCGAGCGCTTGCACGCCTTGTGACCGCGCCGGTACGTCTTCACGTAGGCCTCGGCCACGGATTCCCAGGAAAGAGAAAAGAGACGCAGCCGTCCTAAACGATCCGTCAGGCTGGAGGCCTGCAAGGTGAGTTGTTCGCAAGTACCCTCAGAAATGCTCAAGGCGCGAACCGTCTTCCGGGGGCGGGACCGGCTGCTCTGCTGTTGCTGCCTGCGGTCCGTCAGTTGGAGATCATGCTCCAGTTGAGCCATTACCTGCTGGTCTCTCTGGGTGGCTACCAGGCGTTTGAGCTGGCGGATGGCAGCTTTGAGATTGGAGAATTGGTCACCCGTCATGGCAGGCCGCGCCAGTCGCAGCAGGGCCAGCACTTTCTTCATCCGCTTACGCAGAGCGTGAATGGAAGTGTCGGGGTAGTCGGGCACCCTTTCGATGTCCCGCTCCGCCAGGGATGCCATGTGCACCAGCAGACGTTTGAGCCAGACCGCCGCTTCAGGTGGGGCGGCGGCAGTATCATCGGTGCTGTGTTGACGGGCGATCACGGGAATGAAGCGGGTCGCATGCTCAAGCGCTTGTGAGCTCCGTCTTACCGGGACTGGTCAGCGCCCTTCCCGAGTCAGCAAAAACTGGCGGCGTTGCGCCCGGGTGGCCCGTATGTGTGCCATCTCCTGTGCTTCGGTCAAATCCCATCGTCTGTCGGAAACGCCAATTTGCCAGTGGCACGCACGGATGAGCACACGCTGGCCCTGGGGGTTGAACCACTCCAGGAGCAGCATGTTTTTCAGCGTGGAGTTGTCGAAGTGGAAGCAGGGATGGGTGGGCCGGCAACTGCGCTGCCAGAGCTGGCTGACACGCCGGGACGCAGACATTTCCCCAGCATTGCCCGTCTGGTGGGCCTGCAAAACCTGGGTGTCCTCAGGACTGCACTCAGGGAAGGGATTGAAAAAACTCACCCGGCATCCCGCGATGTCACGGAGAAAATTTCCTTTGAGTTCAACGGTGACGGGCTCGACACAACCAATCACCCACAACCGTCCCCGGATGTGATGTGGCACCTCGTTGGAGAGGTAGCCATGGGAGACTGGGTTGTTGAGGTGCACGTCCATTATAATAACTATAACGAAACTAATCAGGTGATCAAGGGAAACTCCTATATTTGGCAAAACATTAGATGCAGAATTCAAAAAGTGGCTCGTGGGTTGCAAGCCCGTCGATCCTGTCGGACACATTACCCATCGCAACATCTTGTTTCCCCGGATGCCTTACCCCCTGTCTCTCTCGATTATTTCCTTCAATGAAGAAGCCAATCTGGAGCGCTGCCTGAAGAGCACTGCCGGATTGGTGGCGGATATCGTGCTGGTCGACTCCGGCTCCCGGGACAGGACTTTGGAAATCGCCGCCGCGCACGGGGCGAGGGTGACGCACCAGCCCTGGCTGGGGCACCGTGATCAAAAGAACGTCGCCCTGGGATTGTGCACGCAGCCCTGGGTCCTGGCACTGGACTGTGATGAAGAGTTGTCTCCAGAACTCCGCCAGAGCATTGAGCACTTCTTTTCAAGTGGTCAGTCAGAAAGGTTCGAGGGCGCATCCTGCAATCGCAAGGTCTGGTTCCTGGGCCGCTGGATCACCCATGGGGACTGGTATCCAGACCGCAAGCTGCGGCTCTTCAAGCGGGAAAAGGCAACGTGGGCCGGCAGCCCTGAGCATGATTACATCGAACTCAGTGGACCTGTTGTGCAACTGGCAGGCGACCTCCATCACTTCTCCTTCCCCTCCATGAGCCGCTATGTGGACAAGATCAACGGCTTCGCCGATGTCTTCCTGCAGCGGCAGAAGGCAGAGGGACGGCGCTGGTCACTTCCTGCAACCGTCTTCCGCCCTTGGTGGCGTTTCTTCCGGAGTTACTTCCTCCGCCGAGGTTTCATGGACGGGTTTCCCGGATTCTGGATCGCGGTAGCCACAGCCTTCTTTGCGTTTGTGAGGTACAGCCGCAAGTATGAGGACGAGGTAGGCACAGCTCCTCCCGTCACGCCATCGCCGTCCTCATCCGCCCAAGATTCTCTCCGCTAAGTCTATCATGCGTCTCGGCCTCATCTATCATCAGTTCATCCCTCGGGGAGGGTTGGAAGGGTATCTCATGGAGTTCGCTTTGCGGCTGAAGGCAGCGGGGCATGAGCTGGATCTCGTCACGGGGGAGTTGCATCCGGCATTGGAGAAAGAACTGGGTGCCACCGTCCATCGGGTGCCTCTCGTGCGCGGCTCAGCACTGCTGCGCATGTGGCAGTTTGAAAGGGAAGCCTCCCGGCTGGCCTCCACCTTGCCCGTGGCTGCCACCATCGGCTTCGGCAGGACCACCACTCACGATCTCCACCGGGCAGGAGGCGGATGCCATGCCGTCTATTCTCAATTGCTCCCCCCATGGAAGCGCTGGACCCTCAAAAACTTTCTGGAGCTCAAACTGGAGCGGGAGCTCTACACCTCAGGTCGCACCCGCCGCTTTGTGGTGAATTCCGGTGAAGTCGCCCGCCAGTTGCACGAGATCTACGGCACTCCACGGGAACAGTTCGAGGTCATTCACACTGCGGTGGATACCCAAAAGTTTCATCCCGCCGAAGATCACGCCGCCGTGAAGACGGGCGTATGCTCCCAGCTCAAGAGCGATCCCACCCGTCCCGCCTTTCTGTTTGTGTCCCTCAGCCACCGGCGCAAGGGCCTGGACGCCTTGCTGGAGGCCTGGACAGACATCGACGCAGACCTCTGGATCGTCGGCAAAGAGCTCAATGCGGGCTACCGGGCCCTGGTGGCCAGCCTCGGACTCCAGAAGAAGGTGAAAACCCTCGCCGCCCAGTCCAATGTCGCCGTGCTGTACCAGGCAGCCGACTGGTTCATTCACCCCACCCAGTACGATGCCTGTGCCAATACAGTGCTGCAGAGCATG
>JBGGMQ010000948.1:0-7794 GCA_041287975.1 Verrucomicrobium sp.
GCGGTGGCGGAGATGTTTTTCCCGACACCCAGATTCTCCTGACCGTCGCGAAGCAACTGCAGACCGCCGAACATGCCACCCGCATTTTCTTTGTCTGATGACAGGTATGCCGTCACCTCGGTGCTGAAGCGGATCCACAACGTGCCGTTGGAACTGCGGTCACGCGTGATGTTGTTGGCTATCTGAACCCTGGCCGCCACCTCCCCCTGTGACATCGCATTGACGGGCCCCTCATACTCAAGCAACGGACCGGCAAGTCCAAGCGACGTGAGACAACTGAAGGTCAACAGGGCAAGGGAACTGCTGCGGAAGGGGCGGAAAATGATGCTAGTAAACACGAGTCTGATGCTTTTGAGGATCTACAACAATGGAACGATAGTCAGCGGGCAAGGTGGAGGGAACACCCTTGGACGTCTCACGCACAAGCGTGAAGACTGCCGGGTCCTTCTGGGCCAGAGTCGTGACACCGTCGCTGCGGATGTAGTAGCTGACGTAAGGAGCTCCTTGCACGGCACCTACCGTCTGCTCGCTGTCTGAAGGGGATGCTGTATAGAGAGTGGTGTAGTTGGCGTCGGGCATGAAGACCACGTCATCCGGGAACCTCTGCACCTCGTCTTTGAAAGTGACCTGGGGGCGAGCTTGCGCATCCCACGAGGTCACAATGCCCACTTGATAGCCTCGATAACCTACGGTCCCCAGCCCGGATGAAGGAGGCAACTGGTAAAAGCGCAACTCCACAGGGCGGCTCTCCTTTCCGGCGAGCAGGGTGGCGTAATTCAAATCTGCGGAAAACTGACGTGCGGCGGAAGAAAGACGCTGGCTCGCCAGACTGGCTGGGACGGTCAGGCCTACGAATGCGACCAGCATGCTGATGACGGTGACGACACAGAGCAGTTCGATCAGAGTAAAAGCCCGCAGTTTCTTCACAGAGGGCCGGGAATGGCAAGTAGAGTCGGTCTTCATTTCGTTCACGACGTTTTTTACTTGGAGCTCCTCGGCGAGACAGAAGTGCTCAGCACTTTGTAGTGCAGAGACAAGCTCGCGAGAGAGGACTCAACGGAGGCCATGTCTGCCTTGTAGTCTTCGTAGCTTGTAAACTTGTCTTTGAATACATTACGCACCTCCTCGGCCGCGGCTTCCTGAGCGGCGTCGCCATCCCCCAACCTCGAGATCAAGGCATCATAGGAGCGCTCGTCAGCTACGATGAGGGTCACCGTCACCATCGCAGGCAACTGGTGCCGACGCGACTTGTTGGCATCGGTAAGCCCGTTCCATTGAAAGTCGCGGCTGTCGTACTGGTAGGCTGGATCTGGGGCGATGGAATATCCAGCTGCATCCGTCTCAATGGAGCCACTGGTGACCTTGACGGCGTGAGGCACCAGGATCAAAGCGAGCACGTTCTCGGCAAGAGGCCGGGAGGCGGTGGCCATGTCATCCTGAAACCAACGCAAAGCCTTCTTTTTGTCAGTGAGCTTGTTCAACCCGAGATAGTTCTTTCCGGGAACGCCAATCTCCGGGGCATAGAGGATGCTCTTTTCCGCGGACTGGGTGTACTGCATGAGGCGGAATCGTTTGCGCTTGGGGTTCAAGGCAATAGCACTAGCGTCCTGGAGAAAGCCCGGGCGGCCGTCGACATCGTTGTTGTACTGGACGTAGAAGCCGCAGCAGTTCACCAGATTGTTGAGCAGCCGCAGACTGGAATCCTGACTGCTGCCAAGCGGGGCCTGGAAGAAGACGGCCTGCCCCGCCCCCGCATCTACGGACACCAGGTTGCTGGCGGGGCCGAGAATGAAATGATGATCCGAGGCCCGCTCCCACCCTACAATGGAGGTGCTGTTCCCAGGATCACGCTGGTAGGCCAGGATCGCATCCATGGTGGCCTGCGACAATGACGAGCTGATGGACTCCAGCGCCCGGCGTGCTTCCTGAAACTCGCGGGCGTGGGAACTGGCCCTGGTGATGGTGTCTTGGGTGCGCATCATCAGCTCCGCGATGATGGTCATCATCAACGTGAGCACAGACACGGAAACAAGCACCTCCAGCAGGGTGAAGGCAGAAGAGAAAGTACGGCGGGACACTGGCCAGATTGGGGGGGGTGATTTTAGAGCGAAGCGAGCGGGTTGGTCTTCTCCAGCAAGGCAATCCAGGTGCTGCGCTCGCGGTAGAGGCCAGACCCGTCTCTCAAGGCGTTGGCGTAGTCAGCCGGGCGATCTGTGATCCGCACCCGCAACTGGCGCAGGTACTGATTGCTCTGCGTATCGCCATGCACAGACGGTGCGGTGCCCACCTGGACCTGCACAACGTAGCAGCATTCGCGACTGTTTTCCGTCAGCTCAGTGCCCGTCTGGTCGAAGAACAGCGTCTTCGTACCGGGAGTGAAGCGAACACTGGCACCGGCATTCTGCACAGACCAATCTTGCGACTGGTAGCCCGCCAGCACTGACTGCGTGATGCGAGCCTCCGCTTGGCGATTGCTGGAACCGCGCAACGTGTCCAGACCAAAGGGCAGCAACGACACCAGGGTCAGTAATGCGATGGACGCGATGCCGAGGGAAAGGGCGACTTCAGGGAGTGAGAAGCCGCGGGTTTTCAAAGAGCGATGGGATGTGTTCATGTGATGAGGTCAGGGGGTAAACTGCTTGCGCTCGAGAATACGGAAACGGTAAAGACGGTCCCAGCTCTGGCCACCGCCTTGGGCGACACTTGGAAGCGTGGCGAGTTCCTTGTCGTTGGGGTCCAGGTAGCGTTCCAGCGTGGCGGATCCACGGTTCTCTGAAACCACACTGTCCGTGCCTTCGATCCAGCGGACGGCATCCGTGCTGCGGGCCTTTTTCAAAGTCTGAACCCGGTAGTGCACCGTGTAGGTGTGCGACTTCGTGGTGAGGCGGGGATAGAGCTGGTTGTAGGGAGCCTCACGGCTGTTGTCACCCGTCGGCTCAAAGGCGTCGGTCATGTTCTGATTCCCATTCCACCACAACACCAGGTTTTCGTACGCGGGAGGCATCTTGGCATCGCTGTTGTAGCTGACACCTGTCTTTCGCTGCGGCACCAGGAAGATATCGCAGATCTCCGTCGCGGAGCGGAAGACGTCCCCTTGAGTGAAGCGGCGGGCGAACCCCTTGAGAGTCTCCAGGCGGTTCACCTGATAGTTCAGGTCATACTTGTGAACACTGCCCTCTTTGTAGTTCTCCCCACCCAGGTTGTTGTAGCCATTGGCATCAAGCCCGCCCACCGACCGTGGCGTGATGGCGGACAGGGTGGTTGCCTTGAGGGCCGCATAGATGCCAGTGCTGCGCTCCACGTACGTGAAAGGCTGCATCTGGTAGTTCATGTTGATCTTGCCAGCGGTCGAAAAGCCTTCACTGATGGCGTAGGGCTCGACTACCGGCATCCAGAACAGATCCAACCACAAGTGATCCCTTGGCCCCTTGAATCCCTCATGATCATTTTCGTTGGGCTCCTGCATGGATGATGTCACGCGGGAGGGTGGGTTCGGACAGAACAGCAGCGTCTGCCAGGGTTTGTGGGTATCCGTGCCCTTGTCACTGAAGGTGCCAGAGGGTAGTGAGCCAAACGCCACGGCAGAGGCAATCTGGCGGTTCGGGCTGAAGGTCTCTCCAGTCTCAATGCTAAAACCACCACGGCCAAAGTAGTTCAGATTCTTGTCGAGCGGGTCTTTGTTGCTGGCGAGGTTGCTTTCGTCAGCCTTGTTGATGTAGGGGCCGTCCTCAACTTTTCCGGAGCCATTGTCAAAGTCACCCAGGCGGTTGTAGGCGTTGAGAACCCCATCCTGCCCACGCGCCACCGCAGGAGTGCAATCGCGAGCATAAGTCACTCCTTTGACAAGACTGCCCGCGGTCTTCAAAGTGGAAGCGCGGTTGTTCCGATATGAGACACCAATGGGGCCATCTGGATCCCCAGGACCATACTGCCCGTTGATCGTCTGGTTGCCCCCACGGAGGAAATGCACACGCTCGAAGGCGGGCTTGTCGTAGTCGTAGTCAACCTTGAACCAGTTGGGTGGCACCTGGCTCATGGCGGCGAGGAGGCGCATGTCGCCCTTGCTTGGACCAGCCACATCAATCTCGACGCTGCGTGTGGTATCTCCAGCCTGAATGATCGAATTGACAAATTCCCCCGCATGCACCTGAAAACGCGACGCAAGGCTCTTGAAGTTGGTATTCACGACACGGGGCACCTTGAGAAAGGTTTTGGGAAAATACAATTGCAGGGTCTGCACCGTTTTGGCGCTGGAGGCCGCCCCGAACCCGGTCAACACCTCAACCGTGATGGTTCCGCCGCTGAATTCGAACTCCGCTCCTGAGGGAGCATCAATGATGCTGCTGTAGAACGGATAGCCGTCGTCTTCGTTAGCCTGCGTCAGCACCCGTGCGGAAGCGACCTGGTTGTCGTTTGTTTCCTTGTTGTTGCGGTTCGACTTCTTAAACTGCGAAGCAAAGCCAGTGAAGGCAGTAAGGTGGCCGTCATCGAGGTAACCATTGGCAGTGTTGCAACGCATCATTGCTGACGATGAGAAACCCAATGGCGTCACCCCTGACTTGAAGCCATCCAGGCCGGAGATTTTGTACCGCACATTCGCGCTCCATACGGGAGCACCTGTAGTGGGGGAGAAGGGTTCCAATGCAATGAACGCCTGCATCTTGGTGGCCTTGCCATCAGCACCAGCGTCGGTCGCCATGAAGATGATGGCAGCCTCCGTGATGGTGGGCCAGCGGCCAAAGCCCTTGGTATCGTTGCCCGGAATGAGCGGCACGGCGGAGGACTCTCCTGTCAACTTGCCGGTGCGTTGAGGCAGGTAGTAGTAGTTGGGCAGGAGACCCGTGTTATAGCTGTTCACCGACCAGCGCATGAAATCGACCATCTCCGTGAGGATCTGATTGCGACGGGGCACGGTATACTTGCTGGCAAAGTTGCCGCCAAAGCCAGGGATGTTGTACACATTGGGAGCGCCGGCCACGCCTCCGGTTAGAGGAACCAAATGGTCCTCATACAGTTCGCGGTTGCGCTTCAAACCCACATTGCTGGTGGTGGACTGGAGATCCAAGTCCCCCTTGGGATCCTGGGCGGAGCCAGGGGTGTTCAGGTCTTTGAAGTTTTGCGTCCTGGAGAAGTACCAGGCCTTGCCACCGCCTGTGCCCACAAAGGCCAGCAGCTTGTCCTTGGCGCTCCGCTCCGCAGTATTTGCAGAGATGGGCCACAACATGATGCGCGGTTGATTGAACAAGTTGAGCTCCGGAGCACGGCTGTGAGCCGTGAGAAAGAAGCGGCCGCTCGCGATGTCCCGCTGCGTCAAAACAGGATTCTGCAAAACGCGACTGCGATCAAAGACGAGTTCGTCCAGCGTCGCATAGAGCCTGTCATCCTTCTCCGTGAGGATGGCAGCAGTAGGGGCCTGAGTTCCGCCAAAGCTCCCGCCCCAAGGGGTCCTGGGACTGAGCCGGTGATACCGTTCGATTGCCGACGCGAGCCGGGTGTCGTTCATGGTAAAATCGACGAGATACGGCTCCCCAAAGGCCTGAAACACGGGACTGAGTGAGGTCTGCGCAGGATGCCCAGGATAACGCGAGTACTCGTTCTGCGCAGGCTGACGGCGGGCAAAGTTGATGTTCGTTTGGGTGAAGGCACGCGGTGAGTCCCAGGCGGTGCCTTCGGTGGCCGTGTTGACATTGATCTTGGTGGACTCATCATCAGTCCAGAAGGCAATGCGCCCTACGATGGGGTTGTCTACACTGGGCAGGTCCTGTGACGGCGTGCCGGGAGCAGCCTCAAAGCTCAGGCCATGGGTGGCATCACCGGACTTAGGAACCAACAGCTGACCGCCGGCCAGTTGATAGAGCCATTTCACCGGCATGGGGAGACGCGCACTGACATCATTGATGTTGGCAGCGGCGGCCCCTCCTGGGATACCCCTGTCATTGAAGTTGAAGCCCTCCACAGGCAAACCATTGTCACGGGCATAGATAGCACGCGGGTCGGCGATGGGAAAGGTCGTTTGGACGAGCTTCGACCCTGCGCTCATGACGGCGGCGGGTTCGTTGATGTCCACATACATGCCGGGAACATCCTGCCACTTGGCGAGGTCATTGACATCGCTCTTCAACACCACCTGGAGGTTGTTGACAGTCATGCCGTTGGCACCGCCGGATGGCGTCACCACCATGGTGTCATCAGAGTAAAGTTTGTAGAGCGCCAGAGTTTTGGCGCGGGCGTTGCTGACCAGGGCATCGGGCTCGGTGCCGAACACACGAATCATGCCGGGCTGGGAGGCCCATGTTTTGGTCATGCCGTTCTGCTCTGTGGCACGACGGATCTGGCCAATGGCCAGGTTGACCGGAAGATCCGCGAGATTCCGCGCATCAACGATGTCTGAAAAGGCGGCCGCCGAACGCTGCTCACCGCGAGCCATCATGAGGAATGCCAGCACCAGCATGGCCACGATGGCAATTGAGCTCAGCACCATGATCAGGGCAATGCCCTTGCTTTGTTTCTTTGCTGCAAGACTGTCCGGGGGATTCAGGAAACCTTTCATGAGTGCGACCGCGTCATTCCAGGAAGAGGGGTGATCCCTGTCAGGCAAGCGCTTCGCTCATCTGGTCCTCTTGGAAATAACGGGACGGCAAAATAGGAGCGGCCCTCTTGATGGCAATCACGGCTCTGAAACCAATCCGTGGTTTGACAATTCGTTTGTGCGCAAGCACTATTCGACAGCTCAGGAAGCCCCTTATGAGCTGCTGAGCATTATCAACTGGTTATATCTCACCAGTCCGCCAACGTCAGCAGAAAAGTGCGCTGGAAACGAACAAAATTTCAGCGTCTATCGTAGAATCTCGAACCGTGACATTTCCGTCACATTGCATGACGGGCCAAACTGACGCTTGGAGGTGCGCCAGCTTTTGACGCTACTTCTGCAGCAGCCCCTTGAGGAATCCCGCGGCGGAATCCTTCAGCAGGTCCTTCACATCGGCAAAGATGTTGTCGAAGCCCACGTCCGGCTTTGCGAGACTGCCTTTGGATTTGAAGGGCAGGGAGAGACGCTTCTCGGAGTCCAGCAATGTGCCTGCGAGCGTGGGAAAGAGGGTATTGGTCAGATCCGCGCCAAACTTGTCTGCCAGGGATTTGCGGATCTCCTCCAGCTTCTTGGCGGTGAGATCCGCATTGAGCACGAGGCGTCCCTTGACGTTGTGCAGGTCCTGGGAGGCATTCACCCAGCTCCCGTCTACGAGCTGGATTTCATACTGGGGGAAGACGAAGCGCACATCCCCTTTCATGATTACCTTGCCACGGATTTGGTGGACTTTGACAAAGGCATCCTCTTGCAGCACCCCGCCGAGGGAGATGCCATCCAAGTTCAAACCATACTCTTCCAGCTTATCCCGATCCTTCTTCCGAAGCTGGTCAGTCATGAGCATGCCACCCAAGAGTCCACCCTTGGCGACGGTGACTTCCAGATTGAGATCCGGCATCCATTCGCCCGTCTTCACGTCAAAGGGCTCCAGGCTGCCTTTCGATTGCAGGTTGATGTCAGCGAGCTTGAGCTTCTTTTCAAGGTTCTCGAACGTGATCGCTCCTGCCAACTCGAATCCGCAGTGGTTGTGAGCCGCTAAATCGGCGGGGTTCACGTCGATTGCTTTCAGCACGAGATTCAGGTTCTGCAGCTGAATCTTGGACGAGCTCTTCTGGTTCAGGATCTCCATGCTGCCTCTTTCGAGACTGGCTTCGTTGACCTGAACAGCGACCTTCATATCACTGGCACGGAAGGCGCTCTTCGGTTCA
>JBGGMQ010000949.1:0-5193 GCA_041287975.1 Verrucomicrobium sp.
TTCCCCGAGGAAGCCTCTGTCTGGGTGGAAGAGCATCGCGGCCTGGACGTCTCCGACCTGGTGCCTCTGGCGCTGACGGTCGTAGAGCGTGTGAAGGCGGACTCTGAGCTGAAAGAGCTCTGGGAAGCCTCGCCGAACACGGCGAACTGGCTGACGACGCTGGATGATCTCTCTGCGCGCTTGAAGGCGAAGCCGGTGAAACGGTAGGCGGAGGGTGTCAGGGGTGCGAAAGCACCCCTCTTTTATTTGTTTGGAGAGGGCGGGGAGCCGAAAATCCAAAGTTCAAATACGAAACTTCAAGGAAGGATCACGCTCGCGGGCGGGGCCAGGCAAGAGCACGGAGTGAGCGTTGCCCCTTCTGTGAATCCATCTTGTGAATCTCTCCTGATCTTGTCAATCCTGTCTGAGTGAAGGTCGCCTCACTCACTTCCACGCGAGCACGAGGGCACCGGAAACGATCAGGGCTGCGCCGGCGAGTTCGCGGGCATTGAGACGCTCCCCGAAGAGGGCCATGGCCAGGCCCATGGCGATGACGACGCTGAGCTTGTCGATCGGGGCGACCTTGGAGACGGGGCCGAGCTTGAGGGCCTGGAAATAACAGACCCAGGACAGGCCGGTGGCAAGGCCGGAGAGGATGAGGAAGGTCCAGGCCTTGGCCGGGACAGTGGTGATCTGCCGCAGGGGCGTGGTGGCCAGGGCGAGCGCCCAGCAGAAAATGAGGGCGACCGTGGTGCGGATGGCCGTGGCGAGGTGGGAGCTGATGCTCTCGACCCCTACCTTCGCGAAGATGGCGGTGAGCCCGGCAAAGAGGGCGGAGCCGAGAGCCCAGTAGAGCCAGGAGTTCATGGAGGAAGAGGGGGCTTGATTCTTGGTTCGCCGGGGTGGAGGGAGACGAAACTTCAAACATCAAAAGCCAAACTTCAAGGAAGGCCCGACTTTCTCGGCAATGATGGGCTCGCTTTTTTGCAGGGGCTACACCTGAGTCTTACTGTCCGAAACGCTTTGCCTGCCCCTTGGTTTTTGGCTATGTAGCGGATAACCCTCTTGTGCTTGATGAAAAAGTCCCCTGAGCTGCGCTCCCACCTCCCACAGCGCTTTCGTTTTCGTTCCCTGCTGCTTACGGTCGCTTTGGCACTGCCTGGATTGGGGCTGGCGCAGCAGCACAAGACCTTCATCATGGGCACCCCGGGCATGGCTACGCCGGACGGGCTTGATACTTTTCAAACGATGGATTCCTTTGCCATCTCGGACCGGGGTGCCGTTTTCCGGGGGTATCTGACGAACGCGAAGGTCTCGGCAGTCTATTCCTTGAGTGCCAAAGGGGCTAGGGAGCTGCTCCGCCCCGGGTCCGTGGTGCCGGGTTATGGCACCATCACGGGGTCTATCGGCAGTCTCCGCACCAACAACTCGTCAGAGACAGCGGTGTACGTCGGTATTCGGGACGCAAAACTCTGTGTCTCGGGATGCCCTGGTTGCAGGCAGCTCCATCAGCAACCGCCGGGTTGTTGTCATAGCGGACCAGACTATCCCCGATGGCAGTGGCCAGTTTAACAGCTACAGCGAAGGGGTCATCGACAACCAAGGGGATGTGGGATTCTGGGGGGCCATCCAAAACAACGGGTATCCACTGCTGGGCTCGCATGGCATTTTCATTGGCCACACGAATGGGAGCATCACCCAGGTGATGCGAACCCGGCAGCTGGCACCGGACGAGGCCTATACCGTCAGCAGTCTGGATTCCAGTCCCATTCTCCGACGCGATGGCCAGATTTTCTTTTGTGCCGCGTTGATGGATCCTGCGTATGGCACTGGGGACAACCGGGTGCTGTATCGCCGGAAAAAGAATGGGGACATCGTGCGGGTGGCCCGCTCCCGCCAGCCTGCGCCGGGGACGTCGCGCTACTTCTCCAGTATCACAGTCGGGAACATGAACGACAGCGGAGACACCGTCTTCTACGCGCTGCTGAAGGACGCGGCCAACGCGCCTGCGGGAGCCGCGATTTTTAAGGGATCCAGTCAGGCGACGCTGAGCCCCGTGGTGTACACGGGCCAGACGGTGCCGGGAGGTTTGGGCACCTACACCGCACTGGACAACTCCGTGGGCATCAATCCGGACGGTCGGGTGGCCTATGTCGGCTATTACACCGGCAATGGCAGCGGTGGAGGTTCGGGCGTCTTCCTAGGCAACGGCGTCTCTCAGAGGAATCTGGTGCGCACCGGCCAGACAGCACCTGGCGGGGCTACGTACACCGGATTCGCCATGAGCCGCGCGAACGAGAACGATGTGGTGATCTTCGCCGCGCAACTGAATGGGCACCAGACCTATCAAGGCATTTTCCTTACAGATGGCACAGAGACGATCAAAGTGGCGCAGGCTGGAGACACCGTGGATGGCAGAACGATCGAGCAAATCGGTGTGGATCCCAGGGCCTTCAATGGCCTCCAACAGGTGGCCTACCAGGCCAAGTTCTCCGGCGACTCTGGCTACAGCATCCTTCTTTTCGCCCCGCGCCTGAAGTGGCGGGGCCACTCCGGCGGCTCCTGGCATGACGCGCTAAAGTGGACCGCCAGCCTCATCCCGGCGGAATACAACGATGTGGACATCATTCCGGACGATCCGGTCGAGGTCCTGGGGCCGCTCTATGACACGACCATTGGGTCCTTGAGGATCGGAAACACCCAGTCTGGCACCACGGACTTCAAGCTTCAGACGGGCGTCGTCACCGCCACGGGTGGGGTGGTCGTTCTGCAAGGTGGCAGCGTCAGCGGAGTCGGCACCATTGTGGGTGACATGACCAACGGGGCGCTTGTCTCTCCGGGGAATTCCCCTGGCATCATCAACCTCACCGGGAACTACACCCAGCTCAGCACCGGTACCCTCAATGTGGAGGTCAGCGGTGCCAAAGCGGGCCAGTATGACCGTTTGCTGGTGGACGGACGCGGCTTCCTGTCAGGCAATCTGAATGTCGTCCTCCTGGGCGATGCCATTCGCACGCTCAATGGCAGAGAACAGCTCGTCGTGATGAGCTCCACCGGCCCCCTCACCGGCACTTTTGCCAATGTCGTCAGCGGCACCCGTATTTCCGTGGCTGATGGACTGGCCTCCTTCCTCGTGACGGTGAGTGGCACTGAAATCATCCTGAGCGACTTCAAGCCCCTCGACACTGACAGCGACGGCCTGCCCGACTACTGGATGCAGGAGAACTTTGGCTCGGCCACGGCCAGTGCAGAAAATTTCTCGCTGCCCACTTCCGATGCCGACGGTGACGGCAAGGGCAATGCGGACGAATACGTCTCTGGCACCCAACCCAAAGACGCGGCAAGTTTCCTTCGGCCCCTCATCGTCACTGAGCCCTCCGGCGGTCTGTCGCTATCTTTCGACAGCGTCCTTGGGCGCACCTACAAGGTGCAAACCAGCACCGATCTCAAGGTCTGGGAGGACTTCCAAACGGACATCGAAGGTGATGGCCAGCTCAAGTCCGTCAGCGTTCCCGTGGACCCAGGGGCGTCAGGAGCGACGAGTCGCTTCTATCGCGTGAACGTCAGCCAGTAGGAGGAGCCAACCTGGAGCGGGTGAGTGGGAACGCGCGGGCCGGTTGCCAATCGGCGGCACACCAGCTTACGCTACTTGCTTACTCCCGACCTTCGTATTTTTCTTCGCGAGGTAGTTCAAACACCCTCCAGGCTTGGGGGTAGAAGCGGACGATCCTTTTGGGACGGTAGCCTTCCAGCATCATGTCCACCTTCACGGTGATCTGCACGCCGCTGTTGCCGCGGCCGATGGTCTCGGGGTGGTGATTTTCTTTGATCTCCACCACAGGGCCGCTCTTGCGGTCGTTCACGGGATCGTAAGTCATGAGGGAGGGCAGGGCGACGGCGACGCCACCGCGGGGCTCATAGACGGCCTTGGGGTCATAGGTGGCTGCGGCGGCGCTGCCGGGTGCAGGTGGAGGAGGGGCGAGCTTCAGCTCTGCAAAGAGCGATGGGTCCACGTTGTCGAAAAATGTGATGGTGACGTTCTGAGGCTCGTCGTCGACGGCATCGATCCAACCAGGCAGGCCGCGCTCGCGCACAAGAATGCGATGACGCTCCAACTGCTGGGCGGTGGCGAGCTGACGGGCGGTGTCATCGAGGTACACATCGGTGATGCGACCGGGTCCATAGAGCGTCACCCAAGTGAGATTGAAGAGCACGGACTGGCCGGGCTGGAGAGCCTGCAGGTCTACGAAGCCTTCGCCTTGATACACTTTCGTGCTGGAGAGCAGATCAAAGATGCGGGCGGTGGTGGCAGTGCCGGGAACGGGCCTGCCTTCTGCATCATGCAGGGTCGCGGTGAGCTTCATCTCCGCGAGGTTCAGGGAGTCAACCTTCCACATCTGCTTCTGGCGCAGGCGGAAGGTGAAGTCGTCCTCCAGACGGTAGCAGCGGCGGAAATCGATCTCCGGCGTGCGGCGGCGGAAATAACGATCCGGTGCCGGGGTCTGGTCGTCCGGAGCACGCAGGTAGAACTGACCATGCAGATGGGTGCCCAGAGGGATGTCCCGCAGATCTGCCCAGGCTCCCTGGTACCAGATGGAACCATAGGGCAGCATGATAGACTCCAGAGGCAGGTCCCAGACCGCGCGATCCTGGCTGTCATTGCGATCCACCCGGAGATGGAACCTCCGCTCCAAATGGTCCACCATGGTGAGCTCCCCCGAGACGTAATGGGCGGAGCCCGCGGGCGGAAACACCCCTTCCTGAATCTGGTACCAGTCCGGCACCCCAGGCTTCGCGTCCTTCTTGCTGCCACCCCCACCCGAGCCAGGATTCACCGGGCCGTCGGCGTCGACGCGAAAGGGGGGACGAGTTGTTTCCTGGGAGTAGAGGAGGTGCGGAAACGCCAGGACAATGGCGAGGCTGGAAGTGAGAAAGGAAGATAGAAACGAAAGGGGCATGAGATATAGGACCTAAGGGAGAAATAGGGCGAATAAGACCTATGCAAGGAGGCAGTCACCCATGAAGGGCCTCCTCCACTTTTTACTCTCAACTTTTAACTAGGAAACCAACTCCCCAAGCGGCCTCACGCTGTCCTGGAACGTGTCCGCCTTCACATCCACGCGTTGCAGCATGGTCAGGAGGAGATTGCTGAGACGCGCATCGCTGTCGACGGGGCGGGAGCAGATCTTGTAGTGGCCCAGGTTGTCGGCCACG
>JBGGMQ010000950.1:0-3330 GCA_041287975.1 Verrucomicrobium sp.
AAAGCCAGCCAGGATGACGATATTACCCGCGTCGAGCATCTCGTGCACTTCCGTGGGGGTGATGTCGGCGATGCGCGCCTTGGTATGGACGCCATCCGTCTGAATACCGGCCTGGGCTCCCGTGAGGGACACGGCCTTGCCGCCTTGGGCATTGATGGCCATGGCCGTGAGGGCGATGGTCTGCTGCTCTCCCGTTGAGAGCAACACATCGAGTTCACGCTCAGTCGGGCTTTCGGAGACAGCGGCGGCGAGCTTCAGCAAGCCATCGGTGACGCCTGACATGGCGGAGACCACGGCAATGACTTGATGACCTGCGCTCTGCGTTTCGAGGACGCGCCGGGCCACATTGCGAATGCGCTCGGGAGTGCCCACCGAGGTGCCACCATATTTCTGAACGATCAATGCCATGTGCGTGCGTGCGTGCTAAGACGAGGGATCCAGCGAAAAGAGCGCGGATTCTGGCACAGACGAGACAGTGCGCAAGTGAAGCTTTCCGGGGACACGCTGTGGAATCACTCCGGATTGCCCTGTACCCCCTTTGGGTTAGGCAGTCATCGGGATCTCTCAACTAAAATATTGTAATTATGGAAAACGCTGTTATTATGCAGAAAGATTGCTATGAAAGCTCATTCCTCGGCACTCCCTCGTCTATCGAGGATCTTTCTCCTGATAGCAGCCTTAGCGCTGTTTAACCGACTCCCCACCGCTCAGGGCGCAGAGTTCCTCAATTATGACGGTCGATTTGCCACCGCTCCGCCCACGGCACCGGGCGCAGTTCACAGGGCGGTGACCGCAGCCAACCAGCTTCAGCGGAAGCCCTACCGGATGGGCGGCGGGCACCGGGTACTGTACGATCGTGCCTACGACTGCTCCGGCACCGTGTCCTATGTGCTCTACCACGCAGGACTGCTGCGGGGGCCACTGCCATCCAAACAGTTTCGCAACTACGGCGCACCGGGTCCTGGGAGGTACATCACCATCTTTGTGAAGGACGGGCATGTGTTCATGTCCGTGTGCGGATTGCGCCTGGACACGAGTGACTATGGCGCTGGGCGGGGTGACGGACCCCGCTGGCGGCCCAAGTCACGGAGTTTCCCCGGATACCAAATGCGCCATCCCCCCGGCCTGTGAGCCGGGAAGGGACGAGCGCGCAGACGAATTACTTACTTGGCACCGGCCTTGGCCTGCTCCTGGGAAGCGGCCGATAGCTTGCTCATGGGGTAGTTGAAGACCTGCCCGTTGGGCATGCGCAGCACGACGTTTTCCCCGTCGAGCTTCATCATGGCGGCCTGAATGATCTTGCCCTCGGTATTGGTCCAGCTCTGCATCGCAGGGGGTGCCGCGGGGGCCGCAGGCATGGTGGAGGCGGCAGCGGTGGGCTTCTTCGAACCGTCCAGCGATGCCCCTTCCTCGATCCACTGCTTGATTTTGGCGACCGACGCCGCGGCCAGCGTCTTCTTCGGCGGCATGTGAGCGTCGTCGTCTTCAGGAAGGACGAGAGTCTCGTAGAAATGGCTTTCTTTGAGATTGCCTGGTTCAATGGTCCGCCCAGCCCCAATGTCCTTGGCGAAGCGCGTCAAGTTGTCGAAGACGAAGCCCCCTTTTTCTTTGCCGGACTCCTCAGAGTGGCACTTGTAACACTCAGCCTTCAGAATGGGCTGAATGTCCTTTTTAAAATCGACGGCAAGCAGGGCACCTGCTTGGGCGAAAACGAGGGCAACGGGGAGCAACAATTTCATGAACGGATGCAGTAACGCGCTACGCCCGCGCCCCTTAGTCAAAAAGTGCAGGAAGCGGCACAAAGTACGCTAATCTTTGCTTATGGCCCGTTTGCCCGCGTTTGCCATAAATTTTTGAGAGACAAGCAGTTCTCAAAACGGTTAAGACAAGGCGGTGTTCCCGTTCGTAGAACCTTTTGCCGCTCCCCAGTTTCCTTTTGCCTGACTTCACCATGTCCACGGTCGCCGTTCGCTCAGCCCAAATCCCTCCCGCCGTACCCATCACGGTGCGCCGTTTCCGTCAGCCTAAAAAGAACATCCCGCAGACGAAGGTCGAGCGGGACCACATTCTGGGCACGATCCGCAAGTATTTGGAGACTGCAAAACTGGTCCCGCCAGCGCCGCTGGAAGAGATGCGCCTCCACGCGGAGAAGATCGTGGCGGACAACAATTTCAATCCGATCTACCGCGACTACATCGGGGTGCTGTTGAGCAATGAGCTCTGGCGGGAGACTCTAGCCACCATTCCGTATGAGAAGCGCCTGCTGCTCATGCCGAAGTGCCTGCGGGTGGAGAGCAAGTGCCCGGCTCCGTTTGATGAATTCGGCCTGCTTTGCAAGCAGTGCGGTCTCTGCACCATCCAGGACTTCCAGAACGAGGCGGAAAAGCTCGGCTATGCCGTGTTGGTGGCGGAGGGCTCCGCCATCGTCATGAGCCTCATCCAGACCGGCAAGATCGAGGCCATCGTGGGCATCTCCTGCCTGCCTGTGCTGGAGCGCACCTTCCCGTATGTGGAAGCCGCCGCCATTCCCGCTGTGGCCGTGCCGCTGCTGCAGGATGACTGCATCGACACCACGGTCGACATCGACTGGGTGTGGGACTACATCCACCTCACCAGCGAGGACAAGACTCGCCGGCTGAACCTGAACAAGCTGCACGAGGACGTGCGCGAATGGTTCACGAGGGAAAATCTCGACGCCCTGCTCGGCAAGCCGCACGACCGGACCGAGGAAATCGCCCGTGAATGGCTGGCCCGCGCTGGCAATCGCTGGCGCCCCTTCCTGACGGTGGCCTCGTACCAGGCGCTTCGCGAAGATCCTGAAGGTCCTCTGAGCGATGACCTCAAGAAGGCGGCCATCGCCGTGGAATGCTTCCACAAGGCCTCACTCGTGCATGACGACATCGAGGACAATGATGCCCAGCGCTATGGCGAAGCGACGCTGCATGCCGAGCATGGGGTGCCTGTGGCTCTGAATGTGGGCGACCTGCTCATCGGCGAAGGCTACCGCCTGCTCGCGGACTCCAACGTCCGTGCCGACTTCCGCACCGAGATGCTGAAGATTGCCGCCGTGGGCCAGCGTGAACTTTGCCGCGGCCAGGGTGCCGAATTGCTCTGGAACAACCACCCCGTGGCGCTCACCAGCACTCAAGTGCTGGAGATTTTCCGCAGCAAGACCGCCCCCGCCTTCTAAGTAGCTCTCAAAATTGGAGCCGCTCTCAGTGGCCGCCTTGATGAAGTGGAAGAAGCCTTGCACGAATACAGCGAGGCCTTGGGCATCGCCTACCAGATCCACGATGACTTGGACGATCTGGGAGATGATTCCGCCACCGA
>JBGGMQ010000951.1:0-3722 GCA_041287975.1 Verrucomicrobium sp.
GCGCGGAAACCACACCCACCTTCATGCCCGCGCGGATGGCGAGCCCCATGATCATCGCCAGCGGGATGGTCATGGCGATGGTGAACAGACCCCAAGGGCTGTGCGCGAGTGCTTTTACCACTACGAGGCCTAGAACGGCGAGAATGACCACCATGATGGCCAGCAGGCTGATCATCGCCACCAAGCCGATGAATGGGTTGATCTCGTCCTTCAACATCTGGCCGAGCGATTTGCCTTCACGCCGCATGGAGCTGAAAAGCACTACGGCATCATGAACGCCGCCACCAAGAGTGGCACCGATCAGAATCCAAAGGGTGCCCGGCAGATAGCCGAACTGGGCTGCGAGCACAGGACCGACCAAGGGGCCTGGTCCGGCAATGGCTGCGAAGTGGTGGCCGAAGACCACCCATTTGTTCGTGGGAACGTAGTCTTTACCATCCGCCTTGGTCACAGCCGGAGGAGCTCGATGATCATCGAGCACCAGAACCTTGGCCATGAGCCAGGCACTGTAGAACCGGTAGCTGACGGCGAAGGCGCAGGCACCTGCGACCACCAGCCACAAGGCATTCACCGGTTCACCACGCTGAAATGCGGAAATACCCACTGCCAGAGCTCCCAGGAGGGAGATGCCAAGCCAGAGAAGAAAGCGCCAGATTTTCGACATGTACTTCGATTCTAAAAAGAGGATGACAGAGAGGCAAGGCCTTGTGACCGATTTATGATGATGGTAAAAAGAGAGGCCTTGGCTAACGATAACTGGACATGAATTATTGCACCGCGCGGTCTTTCCTTGCCTTTAGGTCCCTGCTCCTGCTCATCATTGTCCTGACGGGAAGCTTTCAGCACACCCTGCCTGCCAAGGAGCCCACAGTCCCAGTCCCGGCGGACACAGAGTTCGTGGAAGTCAATACGCTGATCCCGAACATCGTGATCGACCTGCCCTATGCCACCGACCAGAACTTCTTCAAGAAGCGCTTCTACAGCGCCAATCGTTGCTTCCTGCGACGGGGTGTGATCCTGAAACTGGCCGAAGTGCAGAAGGATCTGAACGCTCAGGGGCTCGGACTCAAGATCTGGGATGGCTACCGCCCCCGGCGAGTGCAGTGGGAGTTCTGGAAAGTGATGCCCAATCCCGCATACGTGGCCGATCCGAAGGAGGGCTCCCGGCACAATCGCGGGGCGGCAGTCGATGTCACCCTGGTGGACTTGGCGACAGGAGCAGAGCTGGCCATGCCCACGGGATTCGATGATTTCAGTCCAAAAGCAGCAGCCGATTTCAAACTCCTGCTGCCCGAAGCCCTGAAGAACCGAACCCGCCTGACCACGACGATGAAGAAGCATGGGTTCTCGGTCCTCCCGTCTGAATGGTGGCACTTTGACTCCGATGGCTGGCAGAAGTACCCGCTGGAAGATCGGGATTTATTGGGCGAAACGGCAAAGTGAACCTGCGGACCGGCTCTCAACATCACGCGGTGTCGGGCACCATTTACCTCTTACCATTCACCACTCACCGTACCCTCTTTCCCTTTTTCCTTGTCCGTTCCTGAAATCTCGGGATAGTCCACCTTCCCATGTTTGTAGACCAGATCCGAGTTTTTGCCCGCGCCGGTCGAGGCGGCGATGGCAGTGTGCATTTCCACCGCGGCAAGTTCCGGCCCAAAGGCGGTCCGGACGGAGGCGACGGCGGCAATGGCGGCAATGTGGTCTTGAAGGTGGACAACAGCACCGACAGCCTGCGCACCTTCTTCTTCAATGCCAAGCTGACAGCGGAAGATGGCAAACCCGGGGCTGGCTCCCAGTGCACGGGACGCTCGGGCACCCACGTCGTGTACAAAGTGCCCCCAGGCATCCTGGTAAGCACCGTGTCCGAGAGATTCGATGAAGAAACGGGTGAAACCGTCTCTGAACTCACCCCTGTGGCGGACCTTACCGACGTTGGCCAGGAATATGTCCTGTGCAAAGGCGGCAGAGGCGGCAAGGGAAACATCCATTTCAAAGGCCCGACCAACCAGGCACCTCGCGAGTTCACGCCGGGTACGGAAGGTGAAAACGGATACTTCCATTTCGAACTGCGCAGCATTGCTGACGCTGGACTCGTCGGGTTCCCCAACGCCGGGAAATCCACCCTGCTCACCAAGCTCTCCCACGCCAAGCCCAAGATTGCGAACTACCCCTTCACCACGCTGCAGCCGCACGTGGGTGTCGTGGAGTTCTCCGACATCCGCCGCGGCACCGTGGCAGACATTCCAGGCTTGATCGAAGGCGCGCACGCCAATGTGGGCCTTGGGCATGACTTCCTGCGCCACATCATGCGCTGTCGCATTCTGATGTTTGTGGTGGACACCCCCGGCAGCGAAGGCCGTGACCCTGTCTCTGACATTTCGACACTGCGTGAGGAAATCTCCCTCTACAGTGATGAGCTGGCCAAGCGCCCCTGGTGCATCATCGCCAACAAGATGGACATGGCTGAGGCCGAAGAAAAGCTGGGCCCTCTAAAAGATCGCTTCAAGCGCGTCAAGATCATCCCGATCTCTGCCAATGAAGGCACGGGAATGGACAAACTCATAGCCTACCTTTCCGAAAAGATCGGTCAGGACATTGAGTTCAAATAAGCGGCAACGCCCCGGCTGCTCATACTGGAGCCATTCAGAAATTCTCTGCGCCTCCAGTATTTTTACCATTTCAAATCCAATCCCAGCCTCGTGGCGAAGATCTTTGGTGACTCAAAGGATCTTCGCCCATGGCCCATCCAAACTCCCCTCCCCCGCCCGTTTTTCAGACGGGCCCGTCTGATCAGGTACCAGCTCATCTCAAGGCCGATCTGCCGACACTCAGTCCAGAAGTTGTCACGGATTCCTACTGGATGAGAGTCGAGCCGTTCCTGCCGCAGGTAGCGTTGGAGAATCTCAGCAAGATCTCCCAGCCAGCGGTCGGACGTGGCCGCAAGCCCGTCCATCCGCGACAGATCTTGAAAGCCATCATCCATGTGGTGGTAAACCGGATCTCCTGGTACCAGCTCCCAGAGACCACCTTCGGTCTCTCATACGGCACGGCGGCCATCGCCTTCCGCCGCTGGAGCAAGGACGGCTTTTTTGCACGTCTGCACGATGCAGGTCTCGCCCCCCACTCGGAGTGGGAAGGCATCGCCTGGCGCTGGCATCAAGATGGCGGTGAGTGGAGTCAGCTCACAGTGGACGGCAGTGAATCGATCAAGCCGCCCAAGTCCCGTCAACGGACAGCTCTGCCGTCCGATCTGGCGGATTCCGAGACTGACGACCAAGGGGCCAGAACCATGACCTTCCGCCCGGTGAAATCCAGAAAGTATGGAAAAATACTCCATAACTATTCCAATTTGCAATTGCATCAGAAATTTTAATATATAGACTGAGCATAGGCTCAGGTTTTTCACCTTTTGCAATTAAGCTCGGAGCGAATGAGCCATACGCTCCGGACGGTACTGGCTGCGATTCATCGCAGAGTTATGGCTCTCTCCACATCCACGTCTCAAGACCTTGATCGCCAACTACTGGCGAAGGTAGCGGCTGGCAGTCAGGAGGCATTCTCCGACCTGTACGACAAGTGCTCCGGGATGCTGTGGACGGTGTCACTGCGCATCCTTCAGGATCCAGCCGAGGCCGAGGACGTAGTCCAGGAGACTTTCATGTACATCTGGAATAAAGCCGCGTCCTACAATCCCGAGCTGTCCCAACCCACCACTTGGA
>JBGGMQ010000952.1:0-8389 GCA_041287975.1 Verrucomicrobium sp.
CCCGTCGTGAAGCTGCACGCTCTGGAACTGGTGAAGGCGTCCTCCGTGGAGCAGATCGCAAATGCGATGGATGACCGATTCGGTTTCCGCCCTCCGGTGGCGGAGCTGCTCTCCGCGGACTTTGAAGGGCAGCTCTTTCTGGACGTCACCTCCGCCAAGGTCGTGGGTACGGAATGGGTGGGTTGGACCCGCTGTGACCGCCTGCACTTTGAACAGGATGGCATGACCGGGGACCTGTGGGTTGGCAAAAAGGACAAGCTGCCAAGGCGCTACCTGCGGACCTTCACCACCCTCCCTGGACAGCCCAAGTGGGATGTGCGGCTCACCCAGTGGGAGCTCAATGCACCCGTAGATGGGGCGCTGTTCTCCAAACGACCCGCCGCAGACTCACAAAAGGTGAAGATGCTCAAGAGCCGCTGAATCGCCACGGAATTCATTCCTACTCAATCCATCTGACCGCCATGAAAATTTCCATGAAACAACTTCTGCCACTGCCGCTCCTTGTGGCGGTATTCTCCGCGCTGACATTCAGTTCTGCCGATGCAGCACCCCGGCATCGACCCGGGAATCCACGGGGTGTGGCTGATCCACGCGGCATTGCCGACCCTCGTGGAATCGCTGATCCCCGGGGGATTGCCGACCCGCGTGGGGTGAGGGATCCAAGAGGGATCGCTGATCCACGCGGAGTGCTCGACCCTCGCGGCATCGCCGATCCACGGGGTGTGTTTGATCCGCGTGGCCCCTTCGATCCCCGCAATCCAGCCCGCTACATGTATGGGCTCCCCACTGGCTATGCCATGCGCACCTACGGCGGCGTGCGGTACTACTACTGCGCAGGCATCTACTACTACGCCTACATCATCAACGGCCAGACGGTATATGTGCGCTGCACGGTGGCAAAGGGGGTGCCCACCATTCCCGCCCGTCCCTACTGAACCGCCGCCAGTTTAAGGAATTTACCCAATGCCATTGTTCAGCCAATCTCTTGCAGCACTTCGCCCGTCCCGCATTTTATGAAAACGCTGCCCTTCAAGGATATCCTCAAAAATCTTGATGTGGTGGGGCTCTCACCCTTGAGGCGCGGCATCGGCGCTGAGGGATGATTCTGGATGGCATGTACTTGAAGATGTCTGCCATAGGTGAAATTCCTGAAAGATTGCTCAGGCCTGTCGATGGCCAGATCGAGCAGGGGCTGGCGGAGGCGGCCTTGAGCTGTCGGCTGATCAAGGGCGAGCGGGGCTATCTGGATCTGCTCGTAGGCGCCCGCTATGAGCATGTTGCCAATAAAGCTGGACTTTCACCTGGAACGTCTTCGCGGCCTGCGGCTACCAGTGGACGCGATCCCTCTCCACGGAACTCGGCTACCGCCACCTGGTCATCGACTACGCTGACGGCGGCTTCGTCTTCGACACAGAGATGAGCGGGGTCTTTCTCGGCATGACATTCAAACTGTAAACTGCACAAGCTGGCGAGTCCCAGGCAATGCCTGTGCCCCCAATCAGCATTGAGCCACTTTCTCAAAATCTATGCGCCTCTTCTCCCTGTTCATCGCAAGTCTTTGCGTCCTCCAGTTCAGCGCCTGCACCACGGTGCCAAAGGGGGGCGCTGCGCATGGGGCAACACCCACCTCTGGCGCAGCTACGACAGCGCTGGCCACAGCACTGTCGCAAGCGGAAGCCAAGCTGGCCTCGGGCCTCAAGACTGACGAAGACCGGCAGGCCTATGCGCAGGCGGTGGAAGAGGTTGTTGCTGCCTGGCAGTCCCAATCGGGACAGCCTTCGCAGACTCAGGCCGTGACCGTCCAGAGTGGTCAGCAGACGATCGTCCTGTCCGCCTCGTGGCCCGCGGAAATGCTCTTTGATTCTTTGATCCCGGCCCGCCCAGTGGGGAAGAGGAAACTTGACCATGTGGTGCAACGCGAGGGTGTCGGGTGCCCGTTTGTGGCCCGCTGGAAGAGTACCGATGAAAGAAGAAAGACGCACCCATTCATGTCGGATGGCGGGTATCTCACCCCCACGACCGCGACGGTGGAATTCAGCAGGGGCAGTGGCGGCCAACGACTGGCGCATTTGCGTGTGCATGATCCACGGCGGGAGGAATTCGTGCGAATCGCGGGCACCCGGCAACCCCTGGCGGGAGACTTCAGTGCGGTGAGTGAGCAGATCCTCGCGATCTCCCAAGAGAAGGGGGTGGGCATGTCTGGACTGGGGGCGCTGAGAAACAGCAGCAAAAATCTCGACAAGCTCGGGCTCATGTCGCTGGAGCCACCTTCTCGCGATCGTATCCCGGTGATCTTTGTGCACGGGCTGATGTCGCGTCCGCTGACCTGGTTCAATGCCTGCAACGAATTGCAGGCGGACGAATCGATCTACAAGAAATACCAAGTTTACTTTTTCCGGTATCCCAGCGGTGTGCCGGTGGTTTACAGCTCGGCGAAGTTCCGGCAGCAGCTGTCGCTGTTGCACAATGAGCTTGAGAGAATCGGCAATGACAAGGCGGCGCATCACATGGTGCTGATCGGGCACAGTATGGGGGGCCTCGTCAGCAAGATGCAGATCACCAGCAGTGGGGACCGTCTCTGGGTGAACGTGCTGGGAGCGAAACCGCAGGATCTGGGCCTGACAAAAGAGGAGATGGAGAGTTTCCGCCAGTATCTGGAGTTCCACCCGAACCCGTATGTGGATCGCGTGATCTTCGTCTGCACTCCGCACCGTGGCAGCAAGCTGGCGGAAGGGTTTGTCGGGGCCGTGGGCCGTCGATTGATCAGTCTGCCCACCAACATCCTGGGTAATACCTTTGACCTACTGCAAGGCCAGGCACCCACCAACAGCCGTATTCGCCAGCTTCTGGAAAAAGGGGTGCCCAGCAGTATTGAGAACCTTTCCTCGGAATCCCGTTTTGTTCGCGAGTCCATCCAGTTGCCTCTGAAACCCGGGCTGCACGTGCACTCCATCATTGGCAACAAAGATGGACGGAAGCTGGATGACCCCAAGTGCTCAGACGGGGTGGTGCCCTACACCAGTGCGCACCTGGATGGTGTGGACTCTGAGCTGGTGGTGCGAGCCAATCACGGGGCGCATGAAACTGCGGAGGCCATCGCGGAATTGCGGAGGATTTTACTGCTGCATTTAAAATCCGTGGGAGAGCGGTAGGGGAGGCGCTGCGCTGCTGGCGCGAGAGACAAGGAGCAGGGAGGGGGGGTGATCCCGTTCAAGCGTGTGGCGGCTGAGGTGTTGGGCGGTGAGGGTGGGGTACGAGGAATAGAGGTGCAATTGCTTCGCTCGCGTGCGGGATTGCAAATCCCGCCTCTTTGAGTGGTTGGTGCAAAAGAATCAGGTTTCTGGTTGCAGCGAAGGAGGGGTGGGATGGAGTATGGCGGGGATGAACTGGTTCACGATGGTCTGGTCGCTGGGGGTGGGGGCGTGTTTGACGCTCGGGTTGATGCATCTGGCGATCTGGTGCCGGACCATCCGGGGATGGGTGCACTTGAGCTATTTCGTGGCGACGCTCGGAGTGGTGGGGCTGGCGGCCTGTGAGATGGGGACGATCAAGGCGACGTCACCTGAGATGATGGCGTTTTCGGTCAAGATGGCGCAAGTGGCGTCGGCGGTCTTCACCGTGGGTTGCCTGTCGTTTGTGCATCTGCATTTCGGCACGGGGAACCGAGGTCTGCTGGCGGTGGCTCTGGGAGCAAGGGCTCTGGCAGTGGTGCTGAATTTTGTGACCGGATCGAGCTTGCACTTTCTCTCGGTGGAGAGCCTGGAGTATGGCACCTTGCTAGGGGAGAGGGCTGCCATGGTGGGGGTGGCTGTGCCCAATCCCTGGTTGCCAGCGGCACCACTCGCAGCGCTGATGTTCATGGTGTATGTCGCCGATGCCTCGATCCGCCTGTGGCGGCGTGGGCCGGGGGAAGGGCGAGCCCGGGCTTTGTTTGTAGGGGGATCGCTGGTATTCTTCGCGATCATGGCGTCTGCCCAACCGGCACTGGTGGCGATGCAGGCAGTGAAGATGCCCTTTTTCATCAGTCTGCCCTTCATGGCCATGGTTTTGGCGATGGGTTATGAGCTGAGTGTGGATGTGCTGCGGACTTCACAGATCGGCGAGGAGCTGCGAGAGAGCCGGGAGAGGCTGGCGCTGGCAGCGGCGGCAGCGCACCTTGCGCTATGGGAGTGGAACATCCCTGTAGACCGGATCTGGATCTCGGAGTCTGGCACTCATCTCTACGGGATCTCGCCCCCGGATATTTTCACCATCGGGAGATTCGAGGAAAGCATTCATTCCGCTGATCGTGGGATGGTGATGACGGCACTGCGGAAGGCCATCGACGGCCCCGATGGGTATGCGGCGGAGTACCGGGTGGTGGTGCCGGGGCAGCCGATCCGGTGGATCGCGGCAAGCGGCCAGGTGCAGCGAGATGGTCGGGGGAAAGCGCAATTACTACGGGGCATCTCGATCGATGTCTCGGCACTCAAGCATGCGGAACTGGAGTCCGCCCGCCAGCGCAATGACCTGGCCCACCTTTCCCGAGTGGCCACGCTGGGAGAGTTGTCTGGCTCGCTGGACCATGAACTGAACCAGCCGCTGGCAATTGTGCTCAGCAATGCCCAGGCAGCGCAGCGGCTGCTGGCGCAGGAGAAACCTGATCTCGCAGAAGTGAAAGACATCCTTAATGACATCATCTCTGAAGATCGCCGGGCAGGAGAGGTCATCAAACGCTTGAGGGCTCTCTTGAAACACGGAGAGGCAAAACTACAGTTGATCGGGCTGGAAGCTCTCACACGGGAAGTGATGGCGCTGATGAGAAGTGACTTGGTAGAGCGTGGTGTCTCTGTTGCCGTGGACTTTTCCTGTGAGGTGCCGCCAGTACTGGGGGACCCCGTGCAGATTCAGCAGGTGTTGCTGAATCTCATGCTCAACGGTTGCGATGCCATGATTGCCAATCGAGACCATGAGAGACCGTTGCACTTGAGTGCGCGTCTGGTAGATGGATTTGTGCGAATCACCATCCAAGACCAAGGAGCGGGCCTGCCAGAGAATCATGGGGAGAAGATCTTCGAACCCTTTTATACAACCAAGACTGAAGGGTTGGGGATGGGGCTGGCAATTTGCAGGTCTATTGTCACGGCTCACGGTGGCCGTCTCACGGCGGAGCCGGGGCCTGTGCGCGGCACGTTGTTCCATATGGATCTGCCCGTGACGGCCTCACACCGCGTTTGATTATGGAGGCAAACACTGTCTACCTTCTGGACGATGAGCCGGGCATGCTCAAAGCATTGACGCGGCTGCTCAAGGCTGAGGGGTTCGTGGTAAAAGCGTGCCTCTCGATCAAGGAACTGCAGGACTCCTACCGGGCGGATTGTGCCGCGTGCCTGGTGCTGGACATGGCCATGCCAGACCTTAATGGGCTGGAAGTGCAGGCAAAACTCCAACAGGAAGGGATGCAAATTCCCATCATCTTTCTTACGGGAAGGGCGGATGTGCCGATGTGTGCGAGGGCGATCAAATCCGGTGCGATGGATTTCCTCACCAAACCTGTGAATGACGTCGATCTGATTCGGGCGGTGAAGGCAGGGCTTGGCCGGGCTGTCGCGCTGCGGCAGCGCGAGGCGGAGCACGCTGCCCTGGCAGCGCGGGCGGCCTGTCTGACGCCGAAAGAGTATGAAGTGATGCGGCGTGTGGCTGCTGGAAAGATGAACAAGGAGATCGCCGCCGAGATGGGCACAGGAGAGCAGAACATCAAGATTCACCGTGCACATGTGATGCAGAAGATGGGATGCGGTTCCGTGGCAGACCTTGTGAGGATGGTGGCACAGTTGGAAAAGCTCTGGTAGCTGGAGAGGGCTCAAGTGAGTGGCCCCTGAAACTACGTGGGATGGATTGAAGGGGTGGGCTATCGGCAGAACCCGAGCGGGTCTTTGACCATCCTGAAAAGCACTATACTAAGGTCCTATAGCGCAAACGCGAGGCTCGAGGCAAACTGGAATCCAAGTGAGCCAGGAAAAACCCACCATCGCAGTATTGGACGACGAGGAGCAGATGCGCAAAGCGCTGCACCGTCTGCTGGCGGCGCATGGTTTCAGGGTGGTGAGTTTCGACAGTGGGGCTGCGCTGCTCGCGGGCCTGCCCACGTGTCCCTGCGACTGCCTGGTGCTGGATCTGCACATGCCGGATGTGAATGGCTTTGACGTGCTGCGCTCATTCAAAGAACAAAACGTGAGCCTGCCTGTTGTGGTTATCACGGGCCACGACATGCCGGGCAACGTGGACCGGGTGCTGGAACTCGGTGTCGCCGCCTACCTGCTCAAGCCGGTGGACGAGGAAACTCTGATCTTCGCCATTCGCAAGGGCATCGCCTCACATTCACTGCAGACGCTCAAACCGACAAACCTCACCTGATGTCTCTCATCCCACGATTCAACCCCACGAAGCCATGTTCTTAAGTTACTTCGCCCTAGCTGTGTTGATCATAGGCCTCATGCTGGTCTTCTACACGTTCATCTACATTCACGACATCCCGTACGAGCAGGCCAAGAGTCGCAACCATCCGCAGGCGGAAGCCATTCACGTCGCCTGCTGGTTGAGTCTGTTCACCCTGCACGCGATCTGGCCGATCGTGTTCCTCTGGGCCGTCGCCAAACCCCGCCCCCTTTCGGTGGAGATCACCAATGGTGGGAGTGGCCTGGCCGGGAACGATCCCGCAACTCTGGAGCGCATGGCGCAACTTGAAGAGAGATTGAGAAAGCTCGAGTCAAACAGCGCTCCAGCCACACCGCAAACCATCAAAAACACAGGAGGTGAGTCATGATTGAACTAGTAATCGGCGTTTACGGTGGGCTGTGCTGGCTCATCTTCAAGAAGTGGAAGCTCGTACCGACGAACTCCTACACGGTGTGCACTGCGATCCTGGGCGGAGTGGGAATCCTGCTCCTCATTGCGATCTTGCTTTCGGTCTTTCATCCCTCGACAAAAGACGGCCGGCTCTATGCCGTGACCGTGCCGGTGGTTCCTCAAGTGAGGGGCATGGTGGTGGAAGTGCCGGTGGCAGCAAATCAGCCGCTGAAGAAGGGGGACGTGCTGTTCCGCATTGACCCAAAGCCCTATGAAATAGAGGTACAGCGCCTTGAGGCCATGCTGGCAGGGGAGAACACCCGGGTGGCGCAGCTGGAGAACAAGCTTGCAGCGGCGGAGGCCCTGGTGGCACAGGCACATGAGAATCTACGTGTGTCTGAATCCGTCAATGACCGTCAGCTTCGTGAGACGGTGGAGAGCGCTGCCGGGAAGGTAAGCGAGATGCAGGCGAAAGTGGACTATGCAAAAACGCAGGACGTACGTCGGGGTGAACTGCTCGCCAAAGGGGCGGTATCCAAAGAGGAGGCGGACTTCGGCAAGAAGCAGGTTGGCACCTCGGAAGGGGAGCTGCGGCAGGCCCAGGCAAGTCTGCGTGAGGCAGAGGAAAAACTCAAGTCAGGGGGCAGCCTGACCATGGTGTCGCGGGAGGATGTGAAGCGGGCCGAGGCCCAGGCGCAAGAGGTGCGTGTGGAGATTGCCAGCGAAAGTGGTGGCTTCAACCCCAAGGTGCGTGAGACGATGGCTGCCCTGGAAGCGAAACGCTGGGAGCTGGAGCAGACGGTGGTGCGTGCCCCAAGCGATGGGTTTGTCACCCAGGTGATGCTGCGGAGCGGGCAGATGGCCGTGCCGTTGCCTTTGGCTCCGGTGATGGTGTTTGTCCCTGCGGAACGGCCGACTTTTGTCGGAACTTATCCGCAAACCGTGATCCCAGGGGTGAAGCCCGGACTGGAAGCGGAGCTGGCATTCAAAGCCTATCCTGGCCGCATCTTCAAAGCCAAAGTGCGACAGGTGCTGCCCATCATTTCCGAAGGTCAGGTACAGGCCAGTGGACAGCTCGCCAATGCCGCCTCTGCCTACGCGCCTGGCAGGGTGCCGGTGGTCTTTGAGTACGAGGATGATCTAGCGGCGTTGAACCTGCCAGTGGGGGCGCAGGCCACGACAGCCATCTACATGGAACAGGCCCATGCTCTGGCCATCATGCGCAAGATCCTGCTGCGGATCAAGAGCTGGGAGCATTACCTGTTCTTTGTCACGGGTTAAGGGAGGGGGCTTGAGGAGGGGACAGTCGCGGGAATGGACCCTTCGCGACCCCTCCCTTTGTTGTTCGTCGTCCATGTGCGAACGAGCGTGGTGAAAGGGGCGACAGTAGTGCTTCCGCGTCCCTGCTGAGGGACGGGTCAAGCCTGCGGACATCACACATCCTGGGCCACCGGTCCGTCTGGAAGCAAATGACCTGCACCCTTTTCAGGCCCGGCCCAGCCGGCTCATCTTCATGCATTTGTTTCCTAGGTCTTTCCAATCTTGCAAACCATGAAAACCA